>JAYEHB010000537.1:0-16018 GCA_034659375.1 Thermodesulfobacteriota bacterium | reverse complement strand
GGCTTAAATTAAAATTAAAAATCAAGATATATTTTGAATGGGGTATATACAAATCAGAGGGGTTTCCCAAGGCATTGATTGGGTGGCTGGACCATGATGGGTCAACATTCCCCAGCCATGCAGGCATAGACGTAACCATATTTAATTTTACTCTGACCCCATTTACCTATATTCTTGTAGCTCCCTAAGGCATCTTTAATGAACCTATTTAAATGAGTAATATATAATAATTTCAAATAGATAAGTTTTTTAATAAGGTTCATTATAATTTGCAGTTTGAGTGTAACATAAACAGTCAGAAAACATGTCAAGACTTCTGGGACGGGATACTATTAGGTATATTGATTAATTTTAGGAGGTGCAATAATGTTCGAATTATTGGAACGTATCGAAAATGAAGCTCTGAGCCTTTCGACACAGGAGCGGGCTTTTTTAGCTGACCGTCTTTTAAGCTCACTTGATGAAAATAATTTAACAGATATCGACGCTGCATGGATTGCTGAAGCAGAACGTAGATACGAGGAATATAAACAAGGTAAAAGACCTGGAATCCCATCCAACCAAGTATTTGCCGAGGCAGATCGGATTGTAAAGTGAATTCTATCATTTTTGATCCCGAGGCTCAAGATGAATTTTTAGAAGCCGTTCAATATTATGAAGTTTGCCAAGAAGGTTTGGGATATCGATTTCGTTTGGCCATAGAATCTGCCACTCAAAAAATAGCAAAGACACCTTTTATGTATCGTGTCCTGAAAGCACCATTTAGAAGGCATTTATTAGCAAAATTTCCATACTCAATTATTTACTCAATTGAACCTGATCATATTCGCATTATCGCGGTTGCACACAACAAACGTAAACCCGGCTACTGGCAAGAACGATCAGCCAAAGTAACTTAACCAACCCCTTTGGTACTTTGGGGAAGATACCGGAAAAACCAGTATTAACGAAATGGTTGCTGATGATTGGCAGTTGGAACAAATCGATCATATTAATAATACACGATGGTGGGGTCACTAAAACGACTTGCTTAACTCATTAATTTTTTTCATGGCTGGTAATTTTTTGATTTTGTATTCTAATTTATAAGCTTCACTTTTTGTAAGAGCCTTTCTAACTGCAGCCAGCTCCACCGGAAGCCTGGATCTTGTGTATTTTGAGGCAGTGCCTTTATTATGTTTCAAAATACGGCTTTCAATATTTTTTGTAACTCCACAATACAAAGAACTATCAGAGCATTTTAGTAAATATACCTGCCAATTTTTCATTTTTTGTCCTTTTGTCCTTTAAATGCTTGGGGATATTAAATTCCTTAATTCAATTTCAAATTTATTGAATGCTCTTGGGACAACCTCCATAATTTCTTTTCTTGGATTTAAATCTGAAATTAGACATATCCTTAGAAAATGAAAAAAGCAAGATTGAAACAATTTACAGGTATTCAAAGATTTATACCAGGTAGTATTATGGGACGTACTGTAAATCGGCGAGTGTGTCGGCAGCAGGCTGGACATCTTCAATAAACTGTGATAGTCTGTTACGAATTTAGCTGGGAAAATCGCTGAATTGTTTCTATGAAATTCAGTTTAATCTGTTTTGTTCCCAAGCTGGAGATTGGGAACAAGAGGAATGTGTTGTAATTATGGGCGTTGCATTTTTGCTGTGTAAATATTCGGTTTAATGCTATGGGAGCAAGCCAAAATGGGCGAATATTTATTTTGCTGTGGTAAATGGTTTTGCCATGGAGGTTTTAAAAGGAGAGAGGATAATTAGATGTTGTTAAAATTGCCAGACCTGAATATACGGCCTAAACTTGTTATCTTATTTGTTTTGACCGGGCTTGTCCCCCTTTTAATTGCTGGATATTTCGGCAGCATCCTTGCCATTAATGCCTTGATGGAAAAATCTTTCAGCCAGCTTGCAGCGGTTCAGGCTATACGGAGCGATCAGCTGGAGTCGGTTTTCAGGCAGCGATCTGCGGATTTAAGAATGCTGGCCGGAAGCGACCAGATTCTTGAATTCAGTCAAAAACTGATCAAATACCATGACCTGGAAAATTTTTCCAATGATTTTAATACCATGGAATACAAGGAGCTGGTAAAAGAGTATGCAGATACCCTGAAACGGTTTATTACCTCCTATGGATGTCAGGATCTCAAGATTATTGATGCAGAATACGGTTATATCATGTTTTCCAATGAAAGCACCACGGCTCTGGGAGAGAGCCGTGCTAAGACCACCTATACCGGGACCGGCCTTTACCAGGCGTGGAAAAAGGTTGTAAAGACCTCACAAGGGGTTGTTATTGATTTTCAGCCCTATGAGCCGGCCAACGGGATGGAAACCGCATTTTTCGGGCAGCCGGTAAAAGATTTTAACGGCTGGGTGGTGGCCGTGGTTATCATCCAGGTTGATTCCTCTTTTATCAGTAAAATCATGGAATCCAGAAAGGGCATGGGGCAGACAGGAGAATCCTATCTCCTTAACTGGGACGGTTCAGACCAGCGGTTTGAGCTGAGAAGCAACCTTAAGACCATGGGAGACGGCCGGTATGTGATCGGGTTTGCCCTGGACAAGCAT
Source organism: Thermodesulfobacteriota bacterium (assembly GCA_034659375.1). Classification (GTDB taxonomy): domain Bacteria; phylum Desulfobacterota; class Desulfobacteria; order Desulfobacterales; family Desulfobacteraceae; genus DATFJZ01. The sequence goes on along the minus strand of JAYEHB010000537.1, from coordinate 13,438 downwards.
CTTGCCTATTGGGAAGATGCTGTACAAAAAGGATATGAGGGCGGCAGGGCCATCTATGTTGACAGTGCGGGTAAAAAAGTGCTGGCTGCATATGAAAAACTGGATATTGCGGGAATGAACTGGTTTTTAATCTCCAAGATTGACAAGTATGAAGTGGAAAGGCCAGTGAGGAATATCCTTACCAAAATCCTGATTCTTTCCCTTATCCTGATGACGTTCATCGGGATCGGGGCTTTTTTCCTTTCCCGCAGCATCACCCGCCGCATTATCGAGGATATGAAATTTGCCCAGGCCGTCTCCCAGGGCAATTTTAACAACACCCTTAAACTGGGCCAAAAGGACGAACTTGGGAAACTTGCAAAGGCATTGAATCACATGGCCGGAATCCTCCATGATCTGGACTGGCTTAAAATGGGAAAAGAAGGCCTGGATGATGTCATGCGCGGGGAACTGGATGAAAAGGAACTGGGACGGCAGTTTATCTCCTTTATCACCAGACACCTGGGTGCCCAGATGGGGGCTCTGTACATCCATGATAAAGATTGTTTGAGACTCCATGCCAGTTATGCCTTTACAGACCGGAATGACAATTTTAATACCATTAAAATCGGTGAAGGCATGGTGGGGCAGGCGGCTTTAGAACAGAAAATCATTATTTTCAACGATGTTTCTGATGATTCTCCCGTGATTCACTACGGTGTCGGCCAGAAGAGGGCATCCTCCTATATCATTGTGCCCCTTACCTTTGAAAATACCCTGTTAGGAGTGTTTCTACTGGGATCTCTTACTCGGTTTACAGATATTGAGAGACAATTCATTGAGCAGAACATAAAAAATACGGCCATTTTAATGAACACGGCTAAATCCCGCCAGACCATTAAAAAACTTCTGGAAGAGGCACAGCAGCACCAGCAGGATTTATTGGTGAAAAACAAAACCCTTGAGGAGCAGACCCATGCTCTTAAAGAGTCTGAAGCAAAGCTCCAGGCACAGCAGGAAGAACTCAGGGTCACCAATGAGGAGTTAGAGGAGCAGACCCATGCTCTTAAAGAGTCTGAAGCAGGGCTCCAGGCACAGCAGGAAGAACTCAGGGTTACCAATGAGGAGTTAGAAGAGCAGGCCCTGACCCTGGAAGAACAGAAACAGGAGATCAAGAAAAAAAATATAGGACTGGTCAAGGCCCAGAAAGATATCCGGACAAAGGCTGAGGAGCTTGAACTCGCCAGCAAGTATAAATCGGAATTTCTGGCCAACATGTCCCATGAACTCAGAACCCCGCTGAACAGTATTCTTATTCTGTCCCAGCTCCTGGCCAGGAACAAGGATGAAAATTTGTCTGAAAAACAGATTGAATCGGCTGGTGCCATTCATTCCAGTGGTGAAGACCTCTTAATCCTGATCAATGAGATCCTGGATCTGTCAAAGGTGGAGGCAGGAAAAATAGAACTGGTTCCGGAAGAGGTGGCAATTCATGCCCTGGTTGACGATCTTAAGCGTACATTCACAGACCTTGCCCGAGAAAAAGGCATTGCCTTTGATATCAGCATAGAACCTGGCATGGTTGAGACTATTTACACAGATCCCCTGCGCCTGCAGCAGATATTGCGGAATCTTCTGACCAATGCCTTTAAATTCACCAAACAGGGAAGGGTGAGCCTTCTTATTTCCCGTCCGTTAAAGGATCTTTTATCCGGTAGGGCTTTATCTCGTAAAACAGCTGTTGCCCTTGCCGTAAAAGATGAGGGTATCGGGATTCCAAAGGAACAGCAGCCTGCTATTTTTGAAGCCTTTCAGCAGGCAGACGGCAGCACCAGCAGAAAATACGGGGGCACCGGTCTTGGGCTCTCAATTTCAAGAGAATTGGCCAAGCTGCTGGGCGGATTTATCCACCTTCAAAGTGAAGAGGGCAAAGGCAGCACCTTTACCATTGTGATCCCGGAACACCATCTCCAGGATATTCCGCAAAGGGAGGAGATAACAACCTTTGAAACAGAGAAAAATGTTCCTTTGATCAAAGCAAATAAAGACCAGTCCGGGCCTGTCCAAAAAAAAGAGGCAAAACAGGCAGTATCAACTCAAGCTCCAGACCAGGATCAGGATCAAGATTTGGGTCAAGTTCAAGACACAGGCTTGGGACAGACGCACCTACATGCCCAAGCATTAATCTCAACGTTCTGTCAAGCTCAAGACACAGGCCTGGGCCAGACCCAGCAAGCTTTTGTCCTGGATGACAGGAAAGTAGTTTCAGCTAACGACAAAAGTCTTTTGATCATTGAAGATGACCACAACTCCGCCAAAATCATGAGGGATTTTGCACGGGAACGGGGCTTTAAGTGCATAATTGCCCATGACGGTGAGTCCGGACTCCATTTTGCCGATTACTACAAACCCAGCGCCATCATGCTGGACATCGGCCTGCCCGGTATTGACGGGTGGACCGTGCTGGAGCGGCTTAAAAGCAATTCCGACCTGTGCCATATTCCTGTTCATTTCATGTCAGCGGCTGACAGTTCCTTAGATGCCATGCGCATGGGGGCAGTGGGCTTTTTGACCAAACCCGTGACCATTGAAAAAGTGGAAGAGACCTTCAGCAATATTGAAAATATCATCACCCGGCCGGTTAGAAAGCTGCTGGTGGTGGAGGATGATTCCATCCAGCGGCAAAGCATCAAGGAGTTGATCGGAAACAACGATGTTGAAACCGTCATGGTCTCCACGGGTGCAAAGGCCTATGAAGAGCTGACCAGCAGGCACTATGACTGCATGATCCTGGATCTCGGCCTGGAAGATATGTCAGGTTTTGAGCTTTTGGAAAAAATTCGTCAAAATGATACCTGTTCAAAGCTTCCGGTTATTATCTATACCGGCCGGGATTTAACCCGGGATGAAGAGAGAAAACTTAAAAAATATACGGAAAGCATCATCATTAAGGGGGTAAAATCACCGGAACGACTGCTGGAGGAATCTGCCCTTTTCCTCCACCGGGTGGAAGCAGATCTGCCCAGGGAAAAGCAGAAGATACTTAAGATGGTCCATGACAAGGAGGCAGTGTTAAGCGGGAAGACCCTTCTTCTGGTGGATGATGACATGCGCAATGTCTTTGCTCTGTCCAGTGTGCTGGAAGAAAAAAACATGAACATCCTTATTGCAAGGGACGGTGTGGAAGGGGTTGAAAAGGCTAATGCCCACAAGGAAATTGATATTGTACTCATGGATATCATGATGCCCAAAATGGACGGATATGAGGCCATGCAGGAGATTCGGAAAACCAGGAAAAAACTGCCCATCATCGCCCTTACGGCCAAGGCCATGAAAGGAGACAGGAACAAATGCATTGAAGCCGGGGCAAATGATTATCTTGCAAAACCCGTGGATACGGACAAACTCATTTCCATGCTCAAAGTCTGGTTATACTCATGAGCCACAATATTCAAAATGAAAATCTGGAGATCCGGCTGCTGCTGGAAGCGATACATCAAAAATACGGGTATAATTTCAAGGATTATGCCAATGCCCACACCAAACGGCGGCTTCGGCACCGGCTTGCCTTAAGTAATATGGAAAGTTACACCCAGATGATCCATAGGGTTATTTATGATGAAGATTTTTTCAACACCCTGCTTATGGATCTTTCCATCAATGTCACGGAGATGTTCAGGGACCCCTGGTTCTACAAAAAAGTCAGGGAGGATATTATGCCGTTTTTAAAAACCTATTCTTTTATCAAGGTCTGGCATGCCGGCTGTTCCGCCGGCCAGGAGGTCTATTCCATCTCCATTCTCTTAGAAGAGGAAGGCATGAAGCACAGGTCACAGATCTATGCCACGGATTTTAATGAATTCATTATTGAAAAGGCCAGAAATGGTATTTACCCCATTGACGTGATGAAGAGCTATACAGTTAATTACCAGCAGTCCGGCGGAAAAAAAGATTTTTCCGATTATTATACGGCAGATTATGATAATGTGATCTTCAGGCAGTCCTTAAAGGAAAAGGTATTATTTTCATCCCACAACCTTGTTACCGACGGGGTGTTTGGGGAGATGAATCTGATTTTTTGCAGAAACGTGCTGATCTATTTTAACCGGCAATTGCAGAACAGGGTCTTAAAGTTATTTTACGACAGCCTCTGCCCCGGCGGTTATCTCTGCCTGGGATCCAAGGAAAGCCTCAAGTTTACGGATATGGCAGATAAATTTGAATCCATTGCCGGGCGGGAAAAAATTTACAGGAAAAAACGGGAACCATGAAAAATAAGGTGAGCCGATTGAACCGCAAAAAAAAATATAAAGCCATTGTCATGGGGGTATCAGCAGGAGGTCTTGCTGCTCTCACTGCCATATTGCCCAATCTTTCATGCCAGATGTGCCTGCCGATTCTCATTGTTCAACACTTAAGCCCTGGTTCCGATGATTTTCTGGCCAAACATTTTGACAAGCTCTGTCCATTCAGGGTAAAAGAGGCCGAAGAGAAAGAACTGATTGTGGGCAGCACCATCTACTTTGCCCCGGCCAACTATCATTTAATGGTGGAACAGGACAGAACCATTGCCCTGTCCATTGCGGAACGGGTGCAATTTTCAAGGCCCTCCATTGACGTATTATTTGAAACCGCCGCAGATGCCTATGCTGACAGGTTGATCGGTATAATTCTCACCGGGGCAAATAGTGACGGAGCCCGTGGTGTTATGCGGATCAGGGAATTTAACGGTTTTGTGATTGCCCAGTCCCCAAAAACAGCAGAGGCAAATGTCATGCCCCTGGCTGCCATAAAGGCCGGTGTAGACAAGGTACTTGCTCTGGAAAAGATTCCACCGTTTATCAATCAGATCACCGGCATACCCTAAAGGGCAGAAACTGGCCGGAGCATGATCATCGGCTATCAGCCACAACGAAGGATGAAACAGCCATGATTACAGTCTGTTATGCTTCATATAAACGGTGAAGGAAACCTGAATGAAAAAAATATCCATTTTGATTGTTGATGACCGTCCGGAAAATCTTCTTGCCCTGGAACAGGTGCTGGAATCGCCGGACTTAAATATTGTCCAGGCAGAATCAGGGAGCAAAGCCCTTGAACAGACCCTTGACCACGAGTTTGCCCTGATTCTCCTGGATGTCCAGATGCCGGTCATGGATGGATATGAAACCGCAGCCCTGCTCAGGGGAAATAAAAAAACCAAAAACATTCCCATTATCTTTGTGACCGCCGCCCACAAAGAAGAATCCCATGTTTTCCGGGGGTATGGGTCAGGTGCCGTGGATTATCTTTTCAAGCCTCTGGAAACCAATGTCTTAAAGAGCAAGGTAACCATCTTTCTTGAACTCCACCGCCAGCACCTCTTGCTGGAAGAAAAAACCAGGGAACTTGATGCCAAGGTGGTGGAACTTCAAACCCTGCAATACGAGCTTGAGGAATCCAATGAAAAACTGCGTAAGCTCTCTTCCCTGGACGGCCTCACAGACTTGCCCAACCGGCGGTTTTTTGATGAAACCATAGACCGGGAATGGCAGCGGGGAATCAGGCATAAAAAGCCCTTGTCCCTGATTTTTGCGGACATTGATCATTTTAAGGCTTTTAACGATACCTACGGCCATGTCATGGGGGACTGCTGCCTTAAAAAAGTGGCCAACGGCCTTGCAAAAAGCCTTCTCAGGGATGTGGATACCATTGCCCGGTACGGGGGAGAGGAATTTGCCGCCATCCTGCCGGAAACCGATGAAGCCGGCGGGGAATTGATTATCAAAAGAATGCTGGAAAGCATCGAAAATCTGGGCATAGCCCACTCCGCCTCTTCCGCTGCCTGTCATGTTACAGTCAGCCTCGGTCTTAGCACCATGGTTCCAAGTGTGGAAACTCGATCCAGCCAGCTTATTGAATTAGCTGACAAGGCAATGTACCTTGCCAAGGCCTCGGGCAGGAACACCTACCGCATCGGTTGATGCCATAATTTTATTCCAACCAGATTATTAGTGTAGGAAATTATGAGTAAGTTTTCTGACAGTTCTTACAAATTCATGCTTAAATCCCTCATTTTCCACATTGGTAAAACTTGTAAAGTCAATGAGTTTCAATTCTTTAATAAGATTCAGCAAATCAAGTACCTGTTTTTGTATAAGGGTGTTGTATGTTGAAAGCAGTATCTCTTTGTTGTCTGTTTTTTTTCCTGCTGCCGCAAAATCTTTATACAGACCTTCAGGATCTTGAAAACGGGTGTGCAGTACCTCATATATCAGCAGAAACAGTGCATCGATCCTATTGCTTTTTATCAATGTGGGACTGTGTAAAAAAGAGTAGTTTTTATCCACAACCACATCTGCACTGCCAAGGTATTCTGTCTTTTTAAGCCAGTTCACAGTATAGGAGATATAATCTTTCTGCTGCCACTTGGTTTTTTCCCAGATATGGGCATGGATGGCTTTTGGCAATTCAGAAAGACAGATTTCATGGGTTTCATAGTTAAAGCTTCCCAAGAGGGCACCGGACTGAAAAATGTCCACGCCTGGTCTGCTTGCATGTTCAGAAAGCTCTACACAGAGAATCCGCTCTTCCTTACCCGGCCTTAAGATTATGATCTTATAGGATGGTTTTTCCTTTTCAATACGCATCAGTTCTTCAGCCGAATCAGGCGGGACAATGGAGTTTGCAACAAAAGGGGGTACAAAGGCTGCTAAAAGACCGGGACTCAGGTCAACCCGTTCTAGAGCATTTTTGAATACAACCAGCTCTTTTTCTTCCAGTGCATGGACAGGTGTAAGTTTTCCAGGCTCCATGCTAGAAAAAAATTTTTCCATAATTGCCCCAAGAGCTGCCTGCCAATGGGCACTTCTCGGGTCTTTTTTTTCATCAATCCAATTTTTCACTTTTTGGGCCATTTGATCCATTAAACCGTCCCTTTTTTAAATTTTGATTTTGACATATCACATCCGTAATGGACAAGAGTATCTCCATGTGCATTTTATCCAAGGTGGTATAAAACCAAATTTTTCCTTTTGTTGTCAACTGATTTTTTTGCCGAAGCATGAAATATTCATAATCATCTGATCCTGATTGTATAATCAAGTGTTACTTATTCAATTTAAATGGACAGGATTTATAAATAATGGTAGTTCAATAGCACAATCCAGAAAGTTGAGTTATAACCGGCATGCCGGAGCATGGTCATGCACATCGGCCACAATACCCTAAAGGGCAGAAACCAAAAAAAGATATGGAGGTTGTCATGAAAAAACATAAGTCACCTAATGACTCCATGGAATATATAGAGCTTGGTAAAGAAAATTTGACCTTTGGTGCTCTTGAATCAGTTGCGCGTAAAGGTGCAAAATTAAAAATTACCATAAAAGGCATGGAGAGAATTGAAAAGGCCAGAGCTCTGGTTGAAAAAATGGTCAGAGAGGAGAAGACAATTTATGGTGTTACAACAGGATTTGGCGCTTTAAGTGAAGTTACAATTTCAAGTAAAGAGACTGCAAAACTTCAAAAAAATATTATCATGAGTCATTCCTCAGGTGTTGGAGAGACGTTTGCACCTGAAGTTATAAGAGCAATCATGGTTTTAAGGGTTAATGATTTCTGCCAGGGCCATTCAGGCATTAAACCTGAAACTGTAAATAATCTTGTAACATTGCTGAATTCAGGAGTTGTTCCCGTTGTACCGGAAAAAGGTTCCGTTGGTGCCAGCGGTGATCTTGTCCCCTTGTCCCATATGGCTCTTATCCTTCTTGGCATGGGAGAAGCCTTTATGGATAAAGAGAGAATTTCCGGTATGGAAGCGTTGAAACGATGCTCTCTTGAGCCTCTGGTATTAGGTTCTGCCGAAGGTCTTGCTTTAAATAATGGAACCCAGGTTATGACAGCCGTTGGTTCCCTTGCTCTCATTGATGCTTTAAATCTCTGTAAGCATGCTGATATTGCAGCATGCATGAGCCTTGAAGTTTTAATGGGAAGCAGAACAGAATTTGATCCAAGAATTCATCAGATACGACCCCATAAAGGCCAGATAAAAGCTGCTGATAATATGTTGAAAATAACAGCAGCAAGTGAAATTATATCTTCCCATAAAGACTGCTTGCGGGTTCAGGATGCTTATACCCTGAGATGCTCACCCCAGGTGCATGGTGCTTCCAGGGATGCTGCAAAATATGCTGAAAAGGTTATCAATGTAGAGATAAATTCCTCTACAGGCAATCCTTTGATTTTTCCAGACACCGAGGATTTTCTCCTTGGGGGGAATTTTCATGGCCAGCCCGTTGCCCTTGCCATGGATTTTCTTGGTATTGCCATGGCAGAGATTGCAAATATATCAGAACGCCGTATAGAGAGGCTTGTTAATCCGAAATTAAGCGGTCTGCCGGCATTTCTTGTTAAGGACGGGGGATTGAATTCAGGGTTTATGATTGCCCAGTACACTGCTGCGGCCCTGGTATCTGAAAACAAGGTGCTTGCCCATCCTGCATCTGTGGATTCCATTCCAACTTCAGCAAATAAAGAGGATCATGTTTCCATGGGAACCATTGCTGCAAGAAAATGCAGGGATATTGTTGAAAATGTTGAAAATGTTATTGCCATTGAAATGCTTGCTGCAGCCCAGGCTCTGGATCTTTTTACCAATCTTAAACCAGGTGTCGGCACAAGGGCGGCATATGAGATTATAAGAAAACATGTTGATCCTCTTGATGGGGACCGCATCATGTCCGGTGATATTGCAAAGGTAAAAGAGCTGATACATGGGAAAAGTATTGTTAAAGCAGTTGAAAAAACAACCGGGGTTTTACATTAACTTTGGGCATCTTTGCCGGAAACATAAGTTTTTGTCATATTAAAGTCTTACAAGCTCCAGGTCTCCCCAGAGTCCTATTTTTTCCCCTTTGATTATTATTATTCCCTTTATGCCGTTGATCTCTTTACCGGCATTTATGGCTTTTTCAATGTCCGACTCTTTTTTTACCATGTTGCCAAGGGCTGTTGCCACTGCATCTGCAAGGGGGCAGGAGTCTGAGACAATGGTTGCGGCATCTGCCTGGCCAAAACTTTTGGAATGTCCCAGAGTACCTGATGAAGTGCAAAGGGCAAAGGGATTTTCTCTTTTGGCAAGGCGTACCCCTGTTTTCATGCTTAAGGGGGAGTTGCCTGCAAAGATGCCAAAAACAGTCTCTTTCTCAAGTTTCATGAATATATCCCCGCCATTTTCAACTATTACCTCTTTTGAATGCTTTAGCAGAGCTTGGCAGGTAAATTCTGCCACAGCACCTGCCACAGCCGCCATTGGTCCGACATTAGCCTTTTTTGAAGCCTCGATCATATCTGCTGCAATTTTGGGGGCAGGGGATATAAGGCTTACAGGTGTCATGGATGTTAAAAAAATGGGATAACGTTTAATATAGGACTCAAGATAGCTGCGGCACAAAAGTACTGATTTTACAGCTTTGTCAGATAGATCAGATTCTGCCTGGATATGAAGATCAGTCTCTTTGACTGTTATGGTAAAGGGAACAAGGCCCTTTTTATTTGATTGTGATCTGTAGGTGCGGTTTTCAAACATTGGGTAACTATTCGGCTTATTTGATATCTACATTTCAATATAGTCTGGACGCATATTCAAAGGAGCCTGCCGTATAAAAAAAGAGTCTGTCATCCCAGATATAAAATCACGTACAATCTCAGCATTTGAATGATTTTTTCTGTAGGTTTCAGAAATACCGTCAAGGAAATCTTTAAATATAAGAGAAGATAAATTCTCTTTTTCAAGATCATTAAGAAATTTGTTAAAAAGATAATGAAAAATATCTTTAACCGGTTTTAGATGATTTTTTATTGCAGGGTTTAAGTATATTCGTTTGTAATTAAACTCTTTTAGCTGCCTTAAGGCTTCTGATACATCCTGGCTGAAGGTAAGAAAAGGCTCTCTTGTGCTGTTTTTTATAAGATCTGTAACAAGGTTGAATACAATTGTACCATTGGTTTTGCCAAGAAGAGTTGAGCAGATCTGTGGGATAGCTTCCCTTTTTATAAGGTTGAGCCTGATGCCATCCTCCATGTCTCTTCCTATATATCCAATGGTATCGGCTAATCTAACAGTACACCCCTCCATGGTCATGGGAACAGGGTCTATTTTTTTTTCTCTTTTGATCTTAATAATTTTAGAATCAAGATCTTTAAAATTTCTGTTTCTCTCAGGTTTAAGCTGTTGAGAATGGACTTCACCATTGTGACAGAGTATGGCATCCAGAGTCTGGAGGGTGAGGTTCCAGCCCTGGCCGTTACGTTCTATCTTTTCTAAAAATTGTATGGATTGAACATTGTGCCGAAAACACCCTGCATTATGCTCAATGCACAGCTTTGAGAGAAATTTTTCACCATCATGCCCAAAAGGGGGATGGCCAATGTCATGGCCTAAGCTTGCAGCTTCAATAAGATCTTCATTTAAGCCAAGATACCTGCCAATGGTTCTTGCAATTCTTGATACAAGCTGAACATGCAATACTCTGTGGGTGAGATGGTCGTTTTTTATAAGGGAGAAAACCTGGGTTTTATCAATATATCTGGTATAGGCAAGGGAATTTAAAATGCGGTCTGCATCTGCACAAAATGCCTGCCTGTAGCCTGAATCAAGCCTTGGATCAGGCCAGCGCCTGGCACCATCTTCACTAAAAGAAGCCAGGGGGGAAAAGAATTCCCTTTCTCTCTGGTTAAGGAGATCTTTCATCCACCCTGGTTTTTCATGCATATCGTTCAAAAAACTCCTTAAAACTCCTGTAAGGGTTTACAAATTCCTTTTACAGAAGTTCACTGATCTTTTTTATAACAGGTTCAAAAGCTTTTGCAAAGTTACTCTCTGGATTTTCCATTACAATGGGAGAACCATTATCCCCGGTTGTAACAACCTCAAGATCAAAGGGTATGGAGCCTAAGAAAGGGATCTTTTCTGCTTCTGCTGTTTTCTTTCCGCCGCCGCTTTTGAAAAGCTCAATGGTTTTGTCGCAGTGGGGGCATTTAAAGGGTCCCATGTTTTCCACAATCCCAAGGATCTGGGTTTTTACAGTTCTGCAGAATGATATGGACTTTCTTACATCAGCAAGGGCAACTTCCTGGGGTGTTGTTACAACCACAGCCTTTGTATCTTTAATCATCTGGACAATGGATATGGGTTCATCACCGGTTCCTGGAGGGGCATCAATAATAAGGAAATCCAGTTCTCCCCAGTCAACGGAACCGATAAACTGCTTGATCATTCCGGTTTTTGCAGGGCCGCGCCAGATAATTGCCTGGTCCTTATCCTGCATAAGAGCCTGGATTGAGACAATTTTGAGGTTGTCACCCACTTTTTTTGGTAAAAGCAGTTTGTTCTCATTAATATCCAATAGCTCAGTCATACCAAACATATGGGCAATGGATGGGCCGTGGACATCAACATCCATGAGTCCTGTTTTAAAACCTTTGGCAGCTAACGTTGCTGCAAGGTTGGCTGAAATACTGCTTTTCCCCACCCCGCCTTTGCCGCTTAAAACAAAGATTTTATTTTTTATCTTTGCAAGAGATGATTTAATCATCTCTTCCTGCTGCTGTTCCTGATTTTTCTGCTGGTTTTTTTGCTGGTTTTGGGAAGGACAGCCAGCGCCCTTTTGTTTTGCCTGTTCAACACTGTCATGAAGCATAATATGTAAAATCTCCTTAAATAATTTGGTTATGGTTAAACACTGTCAAATAATTACCATTATCCAGGTTCTGTCAAGGTGAACACAGATTCTTTCACAGTAATGTCTGGATGATAATCAGTGATTTCAAAATTCAGGCTTTTGCCTGAGTTATTAATAATAATAGATTTTAGCGGGATCTGTAATGAATTATACTGTTTAAAATCAGAAAGAGATATTGAATAGCGATGTTCTCCTCTAATATCAAGGACTTCAAATTTATAAACATCATTGTTTGAATTCAGATATATTTTCTGGGTATCCCCCTGCCACCTTTTTTTTAAAAGCAAGATAGTCTCTTTGGAATTGTTGTTTTTTAAAATAGAAGCAGAATCAAAATCATGTAAAGGGATTTGCCCTGCAAAAAGAGCAATTATATCCTTGATTTTCAAAGGTATTAAAACAAGTTTTTTTAAGGATGGATTTTTTGAATCAATTCTATAGGGGGAGTGTTCACCTGTATGGGAAAGAAAGGTGACAGCTTTTCCGTCTGCAATAATGGTTTCAATGGGAATGCCGGCACTTAAAAGAGTCATGCGGATTCTGTCCGGCAGAGAGAGTGCAAAGGCAACACGGTATCTTTGTTTTTTGTTACCTGATAAAATAGTTATCCAGCCGCTTCCCTTGCAGGTTTTGATCTCTTTGTTTATATTTTTGATATGTTCAGCAAGGGCTGCTGCCTCTGTATCTGAAATCCGGGGTTGAGTTGATTTTAAACCTGAACATCCAAAAACAAGTAAAAAAGAGAGAATCATGATTAAGAAAAAACAGTTGGGCAGCCTAATTTTTTTCATCTATTTCTTCTTTGTCTGCTGGCTGTTTGTCTATTTTTTTTTCAAGTTCCATGATTTTTTTTTCAAGCTCCAGGTTTTTATCTTTTGAATTGGACAGGGCTTGTTTGTATAGTTTAAGAGCTTTGTTCAGATTATTATTTTTTTCATAGGCATCTGCGAGATGCTCTGAAATTATTGGATCAAAGGATGTGATTTCAGCAGCTTTTACAAGTATTTCAATGGCTTTCTCATATTGACCTCTTTTGAAGAAGACCCATCCAAGACTGTCTGTGATAAAGCCGTCACTCGGTTTGATTTTTAAGGCCCTGTTGATGAGTTCTTCTGCTGTATCAAGGTTTATTCCAAGGTCTGCATAGGTATATCCAAGATAATTAAGAGCACTTGCATTATCAGGTTCAAGTGCAATGATTTTTTTCATTGTTTCTATGCACTCTTTTTTTTTTCCTGCTTTATCCTGAACTATGCCCAGTCTGAAACTTAAGGAGCTGTTATCCGGGGATAGAACAAGGCCTTTCTCCAGAGTCGCCATGGCTTTTGCATGTTCGCTGCTCTCTTCGTAGAATGATGCAAGATATGTTATGATATCAATGTCTTCTGGCAGTTCTTCATGCTTGTTCTCCAGGAATCCAATGGCTTTCTCAATTTTATCCAGATCAGAGTACAAAAATGCAATATGGATAACTATTTTTTTGTAATGTCTGGAGTCTGGTTTTACTTTTAAAAAATGCTTTATTGCTTTTTTAGACTCCTTTAATGAATCAAATGATATTCCTGCAAGATAATGGAGTGTGGAATTATCTGGAGCGCCTTTGAGCAGTCCTGTAAACACAATGGAGGCATCTTTATATCTTTTTTTACCAATAAACTCTTTTGCAGCAACCATGAAAAAATTTGGCTGTTTTTTCTTTGTTTTTCCTGTTTTTGTAAATATGTGTGCAGCTTTCTCTT
>JAYEHB010000536.1:0-4173 GCA_034659375.1 Thermodesulfobacteriota bacterium | reverse complement strand
TGTTAAGGCCTGGACGCTGCGTGGGCAATCCGTTATCCAACCAAGATTGCCTGGGGAGGAATTATATGAATTTACGTTCAATGTATTGTACATCTAAAACTTTTCTTTTTTGTTCTGCCCGTCAGGGTATGGGGGGCATTAAGAAGAACAATTTAAAACCTGATCTGTTTAAACAGACAGCTCTGCTGCTGATTTTACTACTTTTTGCAGGCTGCAATGGTGGTGGTGGTGGTGGTGGAGGAGGGGGAGAAGATTCCACCACAGAGAACAGTCTTGCTGCTGTTTTTTCCATCTCTCCTGGAACAACAGGCAATGCCCCTTTTAATACCTACTTTGATGCATCAGGCTCCATGGCAGGGGACAATACCATTGAAAATTACGCCTGGGATTTCGGGGACGGAACCTTGGGAGCAGGGCAGACTCTTTCCCATATATATACCAGTCATGCCGCTTACACTGTAACCCTGACAGTAACAGATGTTTTATCCAATCAAGCTTCTCTCTCAAAGAGTGTGGTTGTTACAAAGGCACCTGCCTCATCAAATGTAGGCGGGAAAATTATCATATCATCCGGTGCCATTGGTGACAGTGATACCAACGATCCTAACAGCAGTTTTAAAGAAAATGACACATTTGAAACAGCCCAGCAGATCTCCTCCCCCAATGTTTTGGGCGGCTATGTAAATGAGTCCCGTACAGGGGCTTTTGGCAGATCGTTTTTTACCGGCGACAGGTCTGATCTTTTCAGGGTCTATTTAACAGGCACTGAAACCATAAATCTCTCCTTTTCAGACTCATTGGTCAATGATCTGGATCTCTACCTTTACAATGATATTTTTGAGATTGTTGATTCTTCAAAGAACATTGCAGGGGTTGATGAAACCATTGTTGTGAATAAAAGTGGTAACTATTATATCAGGGTCTATGCCTATGAAGGTGCCTCAGCCTATATTCTCACCCTGGGCCGGAATATAGAAGATCCTCTGGTTACCCATGGCATGACCCTTTCCAGAGAATTTGTCCCTGGGGAGGCCATTGTAAGCTTTAAAAAGAGCTCAAACAACAAGAGCATTTATTCTGTTCAGGAAACTTTGGATCACAAAAACACCGGTTCTGTTCAAAATTCAGATAATATGTCAGAGCCGGTTCTCATTACCCTGGGGGTTGGGGGCATTTCTCAAATCAAATCAGGCATATCAGGTGCAGATTTTGATAATAATAAATATTGTTTTGCAGCCATGATGGGTGTGGTTGAAATCAAGAGTGCTGAAACAGCAGCCCTTTTGAAAAGTGCTTCTGAGGCTGTGCTTTTAAAGGATAAAACCCTGAATCTGATCAAGGAGTTGACAAAAAGAAAGGATGTTGTTTTTGCTGAACCCAATTTTGTAAGACAACTCTCTATAACGCCATCTGATCCCCATTATACCTATCAGTGGAACTATCCCCTTATAAATCTTCCAAAGGCATGGGATAGCTCCCCGGGCAGCAGCAGTGTAATAACTGCTGTTCTTGATACTGGTGTACTCATGGCCCATCCTGATATGGAGAACCAATTAACCAATGGGTATGATTTTATCAGTAATTCTGATAATTCTCTGGACAATGACGGCATTGATAATAACCCTGATGACCCTGGAGACAAGGCTAATGGTTCCACAAGCAGTTTCCATGGTACCCATGTGGCAGGAATCATTGGAGCTGCTTCCAACAATGGCGTGGGGGTAAGTGGTATTGCATGGAATTCAAAGATTATGCCCTTAAGGGTGCTTGGCAGGGATGGAGGCACCACCTACGATACCATCCAGGCCCTGAAATATGCTGCCGGTCTTGCCAATGATTCCGGAACTATTCCTGAACAAAGGGCTGATATCATCAATATGAGCTTTGGTTCCACTTCCTATTCCCAGGCTGAGCAGAATACGATCAATACAATTAAAGACCTTGGAATTATTATGGTGGCTGCTGCAGGAAATGAATCAACCAGTCAAAGAACCTATCCTGCAGCATATTCAGGTGTAATCTCTGTAAGTGCAGTCACCATGGAAAAAAAGGCTGCATGGTATACCAATTACGGCTCATGGATAGACATTTCAGCTCCCGGGGGTGACACCACCATGGATCTTAACGGTGACGGTTATCCCGATGGAATTTTAAGCACATGCGGGGATGATTCCACGGGAACCATTCAGATGCTTTATACTTTTTTCCAGGGAACATCCATGGCAGCACCCCATGTTTCAGGAGTTTTTGCTTTGATGAAATCTGTTTATAGTGATCTGGATTTTGATTCCATTACAAATCTTCTTGTGTCAAATACTCTTAGTGACGATACAGGGGCATTGGGGAGAGATAATTACCATGGTTATGGCCTGATTAATGCCAAAATATGCCTTGCGGCAGCAACCAACCTTGCAGATGGTGCAGTGGTGTCAGATCAGCCGGCACTTGCAGTAACTCCTGCCGCCCTTAATTTCGGTTCCTTTGCCGCAACCCTTACAGTCACAGCCCAAAATGGCGGAACCGGAGAACTTTACATGGATTTACCAGTATCAGATCTCTCCTGGCTTACAATTTCCCCTGATACAACAGATGCCCAGGGGCTTGGAACTTATCTTGTTACAGCAGACAGATCGGGTTTAAGTGAAGAGATTTCATATTCCGGAACAATAACTTTTACCTCAACTGCCGGCACCATTATAATCCCGGTGACCCTTTATCAGCCCGGCACAGCATCTGCCAATGCTGATCTTGGGACCCACTATATTCAACTTGTAAACAGTGAAACATATGAGGTTTTTCAGATTGATAAAAATGCTGAAAACGGGGCATACTCATTCACTTTTACCGATGTACCGGCAGGTATATACAGACTCTACGCAGGCAATGATCCAGATAATGACGCTTTTATAATGGACAAATGGGAAGCTGCTGCAGGATACAAGACCATTGAAGCTCCAACCCTGATCTATGTAAACGAAAATATCACTGATCTTGAGTTTTTTACAGGGTACAGCCTTGCCCTTTCTGCAAAAGCAGCAGCATTTTCTGTCGGCACAAGCAGAAAAGAGAAAGTAAAACAGCTGCCGCCTGGTATGTAGAAAGGGAGGTGGAAAATTAGATTACAGGCTTAAACACCTGATAAGGAGTAAAAATGTCAGATAAAAAATATAATATCCGCCTATTGCCACATGGCAAGCAGATTAAAGTGATTGACCTCGCCTGCAATAAGGATTTCCAGAAAACCTTTGTTCAAAGACTGCGTTTCCCTTTTTAAGAGATGAGAAAAAATTATGCCTGAAAAAAATATAACTGTTCTTGCCGACATTCCATTTAAACTGGATATAAATGATCTTTTAAAACAAAATCATATTAAAGAAGGTACTGATAATGCAGTAGATTTTCAAAATCTTGTTAAGATGGCTGAAAAAACAGGGAAACCTAAAATTCTTTTCAAATGGTGCTTTATTAATAAAAAAGATAGAGATACTGTTTCAATAGACCGGACTGCGTTTAAAAGCCATGTGTTAAGAAAAAAATTAGATTCTATTGAACGTGTTTTTGCTTATGTTGTTACCTGTGGTAAAGAAGTTGATACTATTGAAATTCCCCAGGGGGATTATTTAAAAGAGTATTGGTTAGATACAATAAAACAGGCTCTTCTTGATTTCAGCAGAAAATATCTTGAGGAACACCTTTCTAAAAAATACAATATAAATAAAACAGCATCCATGCAGCCGGGTTCAGGAGATATAAGTGTCTGGCCTATTGAACAGCAAAAAGAACTTTTTTCGCTTTTTGGGGATGTTGGGGATGTTGAAAAATTTATTGGAGTGAGGCTTACAGAATCATTTTTGATGTTTCCGGTTAAATCCATATCAGGTATCATTTTTCCGACTCAGATTGATTTTAAAAGTTGTGAATTATGTTATCGTAAAAAATGCCCGAGAAGAAGATTACCTTTTAATAAGGATCTGTGGCAATCAATGCAGCCAATTAATTGATAATTGATTTAACAGATCAACAAATACTGGTTGGCAGAAAATATTTTCTGGTTATCACGGATTTGGGGGAGTGACATTTTTTGCTGGACATTAGATTAACTTTCATATAAGTTATGTTAGTCAACTTATCTTATATGAAAGGAGCTCAATGTCTGACAACAAATCATCCACT
>JAYEHB010000535.1:14270-16053 GCA_034659375.1 Thermodesulfobacteriota bacterium | reverse complement strand
GTAAACCATGTACATTTTAGATCTCCTTAATTTGAAGGCCTTAAATACCGGCAAGCCGGTTTAGTTTCCCTGAGTCGCTTGTGGGGTTTACAGGGTTAAAGACTGGGAAAATCTCAAAGTGCTACCCCACAAGGATACCCTGTGGTCTAACCTGTCTACTAATTATGTCTTAAAACTGTTACATTTTAAGGGGAATTAGTAATTAAATTAGACCTAGCTTGTGAATAGCTGCTAATTTTTTATGCTGTGTATGGGAGCTGGAATACGGCCTCCATGTTTGACAAAGGAGTCTTTGTTTGTTGCATGGGGAACATTCATGACTTTTGCCTCTCCAAGAAGTCCGCCAAAATAGACATGATCTCCTGCTTTTTTCCCTGGTACAGGTATGATCCTTGTGGCAGTGGTTTTATTATTGATCATTCCAATGGCCATCTCATCTGCAATGATTCCAGCCAGGGTCTCTTCAGAGATATTACCTGGAACCGGAACCATGTCAAGTCCCACAGAACATACACAGGTCATGGCTTCCAGTTTTTCAATGGAGAGATAACCCTTGTCTGCAGCCTCGGCAATATTAAGATCTTCAGTAACAGGTATAAATGCACCGCTTAAGCCTCCAACATGGGAACTTGCAAAGGCACCGCCTTTTTTAACAGCATCATTGAGCATGGCAAGGGCTGCAGTTGAGCCAGGTACGCCAATGCTGGTAAGACCAAGAGCCTGGAATATTTCTCCTATGGAATCCCCCACAGTTGGTGTGGGTGCAAGGGAGAGGTCAACAACACCAAAACGGATGTTTAGATTTTCCGCAACCTCTCTTCCAATGAGCTCACCCACCCTTGTCACTTTGCATGATGTCTTTTTTATAATTTCAGCAATTTGACCCAGGCGAAGATCAGGGTTCTCAGTAATGGCCCTTTCAATGGCTTTTTTTACAACACCCGGTCCGCTGACTCCCACATTAATAACAGAATCAGCAACTCCAACGCCAAGGTAGGCACCAGCCATAAAGGGCATATCCTGGGGTATATTTGCAAACACGCAGAGCTTGGCACATGCAAGACCATAGTCATCTGCTGTCAGTTCAGCAGCTTTTTTAATGGCCTTTGACATTTCAAGCACAGCATCCATATTAATACCGGATCTTGTTGTGGCAACATTTACCGATGCACATAAACGCTGGGTCTCGGCAAGTGCCCTTGGCAGGGCCTTAATCAGAGCTTTGTCTCCGGTTGCAGTCCCTTTTTCCACAAGAGCTGAAAAACCACCCATAAAATCTATATTTACATCTTTGGCAATATCATTTAAAGTATGGGCTATTTCAATCATCTGTAAATCTGAAAAAGGTGCTCCCACAAGAGCAATGGGGCTTGTGGATATTCGTTTGTTTACAACTTCAATTCCGTATTTTTCACCCACAAAGTCGCAGACACTTACAAGATCTGCTGCTTTGTTTATGATTTTTGCTCTGATATTTTTTTTAAATACGTTTAAATCATGACTTATGCAGTCAAAAAGATTTACACCAAGGGTAACAGCACGAACATCCAGGTGCTCATTTTTGACCATTTCTATTGTTGAAAGAATTTCCTGTTCGTTAAGCATTTTATATGAAACTCCGTATATCTAATTAAAATTATAGACTTTCTAATTTTGGTTTCTGCCCTTTAGGGTATGCTGGTTTTTTTCCTGTGCTATATTTTGTTTATGGTTTTAAATATATTTTTGTGTTGAATGCTGATCTCAAGCTGCAGCTCATCAGCTTTTTTTCTTAGTTCAGAGA
>JAYEHB010000535.1:10627-14170 GCA_034659375.1 Thermodesulfobacteriota bacterium | reverse complement strand
GTTTCTGCCCTTTAGGGTATGCTGGTTTTTTTCCTGTGCTATATTTTGTTTATGGTTTTAAATATATTTTTGTGTTGAATGCTGATCTCAAGCTGCAGCTCATCAGCTTTTTTTCTTAGTTCAGAGAAAAGTCCAGCCTGATCATTTTCAGGGGTGATTGCCACCTCATAGCTCATGATATTGGCTTTTGGATCATCTCCGCCTTTGAATACTGCCTTAAGGTTTGTCACATTAACATTGTATTTTGCTATGATTTCAGTGATTCTGGCAACCAGTCCCTTTTGATCAGGGCCTATGGTTGTAATAAGAAAGAGTTCTTCTTTTGCATCCCCTGTTGTATTTCCATTGGGGTCAATAGTGTTCACATGAATATGAAGGCCTGATCCTTTAAGATCTTTTTTAAGTTTTTCCTTTATCGCTGCTTTATCAAGATTATCCGGTGGTTCTACAATAAAAAGACCTGCAAATTCATTTTGAAGAATCATCTGGTTAACATTTTCAAGGTTGCAGTCAAGTCTGTACAGGCTTTTTGCAACTGCTGTAATAATTCCCGGCCTGTCCTTGCCAAGAATTGTGATAATCAATTTGTGCATAATATTAAAACTCCTAATCTGGACAAGCCAGAACCTAACCTGAAAGACGCACGTAACCTAAAGGCCATACATAACCTAAAGGTCACAGGCAAACAGGTTTATTAATTTTTTTTGCCAGAAATACAAATATTTGCCAAAATACAAACCGTAGATACAGGTTGCACACTTTTTACGCACCTGGTGTATGAGTAGTGTTTTCTATGAAACTCCTTTTAACTATTGTAATCAATTGACTTTTATATTTTTTTGTGGCCAAAAAGCAGATGGACATTCTCCGGCCAGTTTCTGCCCTTTAGGGTATGATGGTTTACATGAAAGTCCTGGCAAACCAGGAGTAGGGGCAACCCCCTGTGGTTGCCCTTCATCATTTGTTGTGTGCAGACTTAGACCACCAAGGCTGCCCGTGGCAGTTATTTAAAACGTAATAATAATATATTATTCAATTAAAAACAATGAACAATTAAAACTTGTAACCGCTCATAGATATAACAGTTTTTTTTTGATGTTAAAATATTGATGTTTGCAAAAAGTGTAGTTATAATATAACCGGCATACCCTAAAGGGCAGAAACTGGCCGAAGCATGGTTATTCTCATCGGCCACAACAAATTTAGAAAGTCATGCAATTGCAGTAGTTTGCATGGACTTTCATATAAAAATTAATTAATGATAATATAGAAGTTGGTAAAGGTGTTTACAATTTATGAAAAACAAAACATGGCCTGAGCTTATTAAAAATTATAAAAGTTTTTTAGTGATAATAATCATTGGGTTTTTTCTTATTGAAGTTGAAATTTTTGCATTTGCAGTGATGAAGTCAGGCAGGCAGTCTTTTATGCAGGTACTCAATGATTCAAATGATGTGATATATGAAGTTAAAGGTGCCACAATGACAAATTTCAATAAATACTATTTTGAAAATACATTTGGTCCTTTTGAGGAGTATCATGTAAGAATTGAAACAAAAGAGACTGCTTTTCCTTTTAGGGCATGGTTTTCAGCTGCTGTTGGTCTGCCTGTAGGACTGGTCCTTTTACTTGCTTTTATTTTAAAGGCTGTCATGGTCTTTCTCCATGGAAAAGATGAACAGATTATGGATGATAAAAGTAAGAAATCAGAATCTGATTCAAAAAACGGCATTGAAAAACTTTTATTCAGAATCAGCAGTTATAATATTTTTATAATTGGATTCCTTGTGTTTGCCTCTGTCTTTTTGTTTTGGATTATTCCAAATCTGCTCACTTTTCTTGTGCAGACAGGCATTGAAACTATAATGACTTTTAAATGGGTCTTTTTAGGAGGCTTTATAGCTTTTTTTCTTCTTTTTACATGGTTTATGTATATGAAGTATCAGCTTGCAAAACAGAGTATGGAGTCCCAGGTGGAGATTAAAAAATATGAGTTAGAACTTGAGTATACTAAAGCAGGATTAAATAAACTGCCTGAACTGGGATTAGAGAGAGATGTGACAGTAAAGATGATTGAACATTCTGAAACTGGTTTTGATGACAAGGATGACAAGGAGATTAAAAACAGTCATGAAGATAATTGTAACTCATAAAGGAACTGATTTTGATGCTCTTGCATCGCTGGTAGCTGCTAAACTTATTTATCCCGGTGCTGTTGCTGTTCTGCCAAGAACTATTAATCCCAATCTAAAAGGTTTTCTATCCATTCATAAAGATCTGTTTGATTTTTATTCTCCCAGTGAAATTGATATGGATGAGGTTAAAACCATGATTGTTGTTGATACAAACTCATGGAACCGCCTTGATGGGATGGAAAAATTAAAAAAAAGAGATGATCTTGAAATAATCCTCATTGATCATCATGTAAAAGGGGATATTGAGGCTGATATAATAGTCCGTGAAGAGACTGGAGCCAATATCACATTAATGATCAGGGATCTTGTAAGTTTAAAAAAGCTGATAACACCTATTCAGTCAAGTCTTTTTTTAATGGGACTTTATGAGGATACCGGCAATCTTTCCTTTCCATCCACTTTGGCAGAAGATGCCAGAGCAGCAGCATATCTACTTGAAAGAAAAGCTGATCTTCATATACTTTCCACATTTTTACGTCATGCCTATGGGAAAAAACAGAAAGATATACTTTTTGAAATGATTCAGCACGCAGAAAGGCGTGAAATAACAGGCTTTAATATCAGTGTCTCCAGAATGGAAATAGAGGGTCATGTGCAGAATCTTTCAATGGTTGTGCAGATGTACAGGGAAATTGTAAATGTTGATGCAGCATTTGGAATTTTTAGAGACAGTGCACGAGACAAATGTATGGTTATTGGAAGAAGCAGTGTGGAAGAACTCAATATCGGCGTTATAATGAGAAGCATGGGAGGAGGGGGGCACCCCGGAGCTGGTTCTGCTCTTCTTAAAGCAGTAAATCCTCAAGTGATTGAAGATATGATCATTGAATTGATTAAAGGGAATCAGCACTCTTCTGTTATGCTCAGTGATATCATGTCATACCCTGTTGTTACTGTGGGCCAGGATTCACCTGTGGAAGAGGTTACATTAATGCTTCGGGATTTAGGATGCACTGGTTTGCCTGTGATCGATGAAAATGAAAAAATTGTGGGTGTTATTTCAAGAAGGGATTTTAGAAAGATTAAAAAAGCAAATGATATGCAGGCTCCTGTAAAGGCCTTTATGTGCAGGAATGTTGTATCCATTGACCGTAATAAAAGTGCCATTGATGCAGCAAGGTTGATGATCAAGCATGATATCGGAAGAATTCCGGTTATTGAGGATGACAAGATTATTGGGATAGTTACAAGATCAGATGTTATGCTTTATTTCTATGATCTATTGCCTGATTAAATGTAAGCGTTCACAGGGTACTGCACCTGCTGCGTTGTGGGGCACTTGAGGTACATTAGTACATCTGCGTGCCCCCCGCCTTGCATCTGCAGCACCCTGTAAACGCTTATAACC
>JAYEHB010000535.1:3986-10527 GCA_034659375.1 Thermodesulfobacteriota bacterium | reverse complement strand
ATTGCCTGATTAAATGTAAGCGTTCACAGGGTACTGCACCTGCTGCGTTGTGGGGCACTTGAGGTACATTAGTACATCTGCGTGCCCCCCGCCTTGCATCTGCAGCACCCTGTAAACGCTTATAACCCCAGAGTACAGCAGGTGGCTGATATCAAGACGACTGTGAATAGCTACGGTTAGATCTCAAGGGAGATGGAAGCAAACTTAAATGTTCAGTTTTTTTTGGGCCCATATGGATAGTTGTTCCCTGAATATTTTTGAGTTGTGGCGGATATCCACAGGAAATGATTTATGAATCAGAATCTCTTTAATATTTTCTGTAAGACCATTGGAAAGGGCGAGTTCCTTTAATTCTAAGATAAACTCTTGCGGGTTTTTCATTTTTGAGACAGGTTCTATACAAATTACCGGTGTCTGCATATTTTGGGGGCCGATACCTGTAAGTGCACTTCTTAACACCTTTTCATGGTTATTGAATATGGCTTCACAGGGAATAGTAAACAGAGTCTCTTTTTCCGTTACAACTCTGTGGTTTTTTCTGCCGCAGAACCAGATTCTTCCCTTTGTGTCCCGCCAGCCAAGATCTCCCATTCTATGCCAGAGTTCACTGTGTTGATCCTCTATTTTGGAGAGTGCATCTGCTTCGGAATTTTGAAAATAACTTTTTGTAACCAGAGATGCTTTAACTGTAATTTCTCCCACATCATTATTACCAAGAATCATATCCTCAGACCATTCTTTTATTGGATCATCACTGATTTTTATTATTTCCACAATGGTATCACAGATGGGTCGGCCGATGCACATGCCAAAACCCTGCTCTGACAAGGCTTTTGTCTTTTTAAGTATCTCATGACTTCCAATGGATATAACAGGAACAGCCTCGGTTGCTCCATAGGGAGTGTGGATCTGGGTCTCACTATTCAGCATGGAGGAGAATTGTTCAATATTTGCCGGTGTAACAGGGGCTCCTGCTGAAACAACACGTCTCAAAGAGGGCAGTTTAATATTATTCTCTTTGCCGTATTTACCAACCCTGTTCAAAAGAGCAGGAGAGGCAAACATATTGGTTACCCCTTGGTTTTCTATGGCTTCAATTATTCTTAAAGGATTTACAAATGCAGGCTTTGTCGGGTCCATATCAGGAATGACTGCTGTCATTCCAAGTGCCGGATCAAACAAGGCAAACAGAGGAAAGGTTGGAAGATCAATCTCATCTGGTCCAATATTAAAATGTTTGTGTATCTGTATTATCTGTGCATTAAAATTGCCATGGGAGTAAACCACTCCCTTTGCAGGACCAGTGCTTCCCGTTGTAAATAATATGGCAGCAGTCTCATTTGCATGGGTGTCTGCCACTGTAAACGGCCCATCTCTTTGTTCACGAAGCTGATCAAGGGTATATCCACCCCAGAACCATTTTTTTCCAACAGTTACCCATGTTTTAACAGTTTTAAAAAATCCAGGCTTGATTTTTCTCAAAACATGGGCTTTTTCAATTCCTATAAAGGCTTTTGGTCTTCCCTGACTGAAACATGAAAGCATTCTGTTAATTCCCATGCCTGGATCAACAACAACCGGAATAGCACCAACCTTGAACATTGCAAAGATAAGAGAAAAGAATTCCATTCCCGGCGGTACCATTAGAATGGTTCGTGTTCCTCTTTCGATTCCTGCTTTTTTAAGCCCAAACGCCAGAGAATCAGACTCTTTTTCAAGCTGTCTGAATGTCAGCTGGCTGTACAAAACTCTATCTTTTTTATCTCTGGATACAGGAAACACAACAGCTCTTTTGTATGGAAAAAGCTGGGCACTTCTTTTTAGCCAGGATGCAATGTTTACAATATCAGTCATGGATTTATACAACCTCCGTGCACTGTCGGGCACAATACCCTAAAGAGCAGAAAACAAAGAATTAAACTATCATGATTACAGTATATCGGATAAAGATATACATGGAAAATTTATCATTGTAAAGGAGATGACATTTTTTTTAGAGTTGACTAATAAGTTTTGTGGCTGTAATTTGTTGTAATGAAAAAAAATGAGTGGACAATTGGTGATATTATAAATTTTGAATATTTTTTAAGCCAGGACAGTGTTGAACCAGATGATACTGTTTTAAGAAAAAGAGACAGAGATATTTATATTAATGAGATCGGGCCGGAATTAGACTCCAAAGACCAGACTCCTCAAAATATCTTAAGGCTCTGGCTTGGGAAACTAAAAGCAAAAGAAAAACTTAAATTCGGCTCAAGAGCTCTGTTCCCAGGGGATTTTTATGAAGAGAGCTTAAGTCTGTTAAGGATCTTTTTTTTAATTGCAGGTTTTACAACAGGAACCCTTGCTGCCGGTTCATTTTTTTCATATACCGGCAGACAACCTCTGAATGTTTCATATTTTCTTTCAATAACAGTCTTTTTTCAGATTTTTATTCTTATTTTTTTTACTGGATTTTTTTTACTGAGAACCAGGATCATTTTTCTTAAAAAATCATTTTTGCCATATCCTCTCCTGGGTAGAGTTGTTGAAAAACTTTTACTGAAATTCCATCGAAACATGGCTGGAAAGATTCCTGCTGAAAAACGGTCTGCTTTTTATTCAGCTCTGGGGTTTATTAAAGCTGGTAAAAATATTTATGGTTCTCTTTTTTCCTGGCCTCTTTTCATTCTCATGCAGATTCTTGGTATTGGATTTAATATTGGTATACTTTTTTCAACCTTATTCACAGTTCTTGTCTTTGATACTGCTTTTGGCTGGCAGTCAACTATTCAAATGGGTGCCTGCCTGGTGCATAAAATTGTTTCAGTGGTGGCAGCTCCATGGTCATGGTTTTTACCTGCTTCAATCTCTTTTCCTTCAATTGATCAGATTCAGGGCTCAAGGATAGTGCTTAAAGATGGTATATTTCAACTTGCCACAGAAGATCTTGTGTCATGGTGGCCGTTTTTATGTCTGGCAGTTCTTTTTTACGGCCTTTTTCCAAGGATTGTTTTATTTATCGCCGGTAGTAAAGCTCTTTCTCAAAATCTTACAAAACAGAAATTTGAACATGGACAATGTAAAAGGCTGATGAATCGTCTCTTAATACCAATTGTTTCAACCCAGGCTGTTGTTCCAGAAGATAAAAAAGCAGACGCAGAGGCCCGGCAAGAACCTGGAAAAGCAGGAGAGATTCCTGTACAGGAGTATGTTGCTCTTGTTCCCGATGATATTTTTGATCTATGCAATATTGATGAATTTAAAAGAATTGTGCAGAAAAACCTTGGCTGCTATATTAAGACTATAAAACGAACAGGGCTTGATTTTGACGAGGATATGGAGACATTGGAAGATATTATGCTTAAAAGAGAGAGTTCTGATTTTTTTGATATTCTACTTTTATATGAGGCATGGCAGCCCCCTATTAAAGAGATTCAGAATTTTATCCGTAAAATTAGAAAATCTGGAGATAAAAAAATGGATATCCTTGTTGCACTTATTGGAAGACCTGAGTCAGACATGATTTTTACCATGACTGATCCTGATGATAAAAAAATCTGGAATATGAAGATGACAGAGATAGGCGATCCTTTTCTCCATGTTGAAAGCCTGGTGATACAATGAATACCCATCAAGATAAAATCCCTGAATTTGCAATTCTCGGCCATCCCAATGAAGGAAAATCATCCGTTGTTTCAACACTTGCCGAGGATGATAATGTACGTATCGGGCCTATCCCGGGAGAGACTGCTGTCTGCCAGAATTTTCCCATAACAGTTGATGCAAAAGAGATAGTCAGATTTATTGATACTCCGGGATTTCAGATTCCAAGAGCGACACTGTCATGGATGAGAAAATATAGAGGCCCTGATGAACTTATTCTGGCAGCTTTTATTGAAGCCCACAAAGATAATCCTGATTTCACAGATGAGTGTGAACTCCTTGCACCTGTTGCCAGGGGAGCCGGTATAATCTATGTGGTTGATGGATCACGCCCTGTTAGAAATGATGACAGGGCTGAGATGGAGATACTCAGGCTGACAGGCAGGCCGCGCATGTCAATCATTAATTGTAAAACAGATGACACAGCTTTTCTTGAACAGTGGAAAAATGAATTTAGAAAGCATTTTAATTGTCTGCGGGTGTTTAATGCACAAAAGGCAACATATCAGGAACGTCTTGATCTTTTTGAAACTCTTAAAAGTGTTGATCAGGATTGGGCACCTGCACTTTCAAGGGTGATTGATGCGTTTAACGAGGACTGGGATCAGCGCACCAGAGTTTCTTCACAAATAATTGTGAACATGATAGAGGCCATAGTTGGCCTGGAACTTGTTGAAACAATTACCCAGGGAGAGAAAGAGTCTGCAATAAAAGACCGTATTGACAAAAAATATAGAAAAAAAATAGAAGAGATAGAAAAAGATACTTTTTTTAAACTTAAAAGACTTTTTAAACATAATATTTTTAACTGTGAGCTTCCGGAAAATTCCATTTTAAATGAAGAGCTTTTCAATGAAAAGACATGGCAGCTTTTAGGACTTACTCCCAGGGAAGTTGCTTTTACGGCAGGACTTGCAGGGAGTGCAGCAGGTGCTGTTATTGATGTAGCAGCAGCAGGCCTTACCTTTGGAGCCTTTTCAGCAATAGGAGGTATTGCAGGTGCAGCGTCGGTATTTTGGAGGGGCAGACGTATCTCAGACATCAGGTTTAAAGGTGTAAGACTTGGCAGAGACCAGATAAAGGTTGGACCTACAGCAAATATACAATTAATGTATGTTCTTATTGATCGTAGTCTGCTTTTTTATTCCCTGATTATCAACTGGGCTCATGCAATAAGGGTCGTGCCCCATGAAGAGTTAAAAGATGATTTCTCAAAAAATCTTAAAAAAGGAGTTACTGCTTACTGGGACAGGGACTCAAAAGTCATATGCACCAGGTTTTTCAATATTGTTACTGCAAAAAAACAGAGAAATAGAGAGGATACAAAAGAGGCTGTGATCAGGATTATTCTTGATGCTCTTAAAAAAATTTCTCTTTAAGTTTAAAGATTGTTCCTTTTATTAAGCCTTCTGGAACCGGTTTCTTTATCTTAAGTCTTTTTGTCAGCTCGGCTACAGGTATAATGGCTTCTGAGGCATCCATTTCAAGATCTTTTTTCTGCTCCTCAATTTTTTTAATACCCTCTGCTTTGTTCACCTGAAATAAAACATAGAGTGTTTTCACCTTTGTCTCAATTTTTTTAAAGCTTTTAAAGACCTTTTCCCTTGTTTTACCCCAGATTTTTTTCTCTTTATATACAATTTTTTTCTGGTCCGGGTATTTTTCCCCAATGGAATCTATTCTTGAAATTTCATTGTCAATTAGAATTATCTCTCTGTTGAATATTGCAAAGGATGAGTATAGTTCTGGAAAATGTTTAAATGAAAACTTCAGTATCTCATCGGGCAGATTGATATGTTCAAGATTTTGTTTCACATAAACAGTTTCAGATTTGTCATCTCCTTTATTAAAATATAATTTGTAAACCACAGCTCCTGATACTGCAACAGCTAAAAACAGAACAAGGATAATGATGAGTTTTTTTAAGGTAAAGAATTTGCGTTTTTTCTTTTCTTCAGTGGTTGATGCATCCTTTGGAGTCTCTCCTGGTTCAATGCCCTTTTTTTTATTTTTTTTAGCCTCTTTAGCCTTTTGTTTAGCCGCCTTTTTAGCCTCTTTGGCTTTTTGTTTAGCAGCCTTTTTTTCAGCTTTGGACATTTTTGTGCCGTCAGGGTTATCTAAGGCATCATTTTTATTTTTCTTTTTTCCAAACATAATTAAATTGTAATACCTGACCTCTTTAAAAAAGTCAAAAAAGAAAGAAAAAAAAGTTTTTGTTGCTCTGTCCAAATAGTAAAGAAAAAAAAGTTTTTGTTGCTCTGTCCAAATAGTAAAAAAAGAAAAGTTTTTTTGCTTTACATTTCTGCAAATCACAGGTCGTTGATGGCAAGAGCCTGTGAATGGTTACAATTAAAGGATGTTAAAAATGGCTGAAAATAAGATAGTTTATGGCGGTAGCCGGCTTTCAGCAGACAGCGACTCCTTTGATATCAGTTCTAATGTGATTGATTATCTGTCGTTTCAGGCCAAATGAACATTAATAAAAACAGTAAAATAGTTGACAATAATTGGTATAAATTTTATTCTTAATTGTACTATTTAATTAGGGAGGAAAGCTGATGAATCAAATCATGAAATATATTGTTTATCTTTTTTGTACGCTTAGTTTGCTGAATGCATGTGGTTTGAACAGAGCATATGCCTATGATACAGCTCCGAGAATTACAGACAGGGAGATTGTAGAATCTCTGGTTGAACTTAAGCAGGGGCAAAAAAATATTAATCAGAGATTTGAGGATATGAATACAAATATCAATCAGAGATTTGAAGATATCAATCAGAGATTTGAAGATATGAATCAGAGATTTGAGGAGCTGCATAGTTTGATCCTTACTTTATTTGGTTCAGTTATGGCTCTGATTGTTGCGTTAATAGGTTATATGATATGGGATAGAAA
>JAYEHB010000535.1:0-3886 GCA_034659375.1 Thermodesulfobacteriota bacterium | reverse complement strand
AGAACTAATTCTCTGTTGTAGTAAATATCTGCTGCTATAGTGAGGGTCACATGACTTGATACTCTTTTTGGGCTTCAAACCCGTGTCCTGCAAGGATTTAAGGTTGAATTTTGGTATCAGGTCATTTTACCGGTACTATAGGTTAGTTGTTACAAAATTATGGATTTTATTGTCATTGATACAGAAGGTTTGGAATATATAAGCCAGCTTGCAATAATTGACAGCAGCGGCAGCGTGATTTATGAAGCTTTTGTAAAAGAGAGCATCAATGAGATAAATCACGGTATCAATATAAAACCTTTAAAAACAATCTTAAAAGAATTTATAAAAACGGCACGCTTTAAATTAATCATCTGTCATTATGCTAAACATGATATTAAAGTGCTGAAGAAAAGTTTTAAGATGGCAAATCTGGAATGGCCAGATTTGAAATTTGATTGCAGTTATGAATTGTCCAAAATGCATTGCAAGGATTTGGTCAGTTATTCTCTTGAATATTTAACCAGTTTTTTTGATTTAAAAGTTCATGGCAGATATTTTAATCCAAATTTTGCTCACAGTGCCAGATATGATGCTTTATTCACCTATGAACTTTACCAGAGGATAAGGGAAAAAAAAATGCCGAAAATTAATCCATTTGCAAGCAACAGAGTTGATAATCCATTTCAAACCCATTTAGATGTAAGCTCCATTTACAGCAAAGAATTCAATCTTCTTGAAACTTCCATGAATGAGATAAAACTTGATTCCAATCATCAAAGCAGCGGGCTTGTTGTTTTGGGTGAACCAGGAACAGGTAAAACTCATTTAATGATGCGGCTTGCAAGAAAAAATCTAAAAAGCAACAGACTGTTTTTTATCCGGCAGCCAAATAATCCAGATTTTATTTTATATCATATTTACAGCAGGATGTTAGAGTCTTTTGTAGAAAATGTTCCAGGGACAAACTATTCACAACTTGAATATCTTTTAGCAAAAAGTTTTGCAAAAATCACAATTAAGACTTTAGAACAGAAAAAAAGTGTTACTAAAAAGGATAAAAGTTTTATTGAGTCGCTTTCAAAGGACAGCCTGAATCTATACAGCATGATGGGCGGGGATGGAACCCAAACAAAAAGAAACAACTGGCAGTTTATAGAAAATAAATTGATTGACTGGTGGGGGAAGAGACACGGGCTTTCAGAGTATTCGGAAAATATTATAAAGGGTTTGATAAAATTTTGCTCTTATTCTGATCAAAAGAAAAAAGAGCTTGTCAGAAAATGGTTGTCTGCCCACGATATGGAAGAGAGCGAATTAAGCAGCATAGGATTGATAAACTGGAACGAAGATATCAGCAAGGAAGATTTTTCTTTTGAAGCCATAAAACTTTTCGGGAAATTATCCTTGGAAGATGAACCGCTTATTATTATTTTTGATCAATTGGAAGGATTAAAGTATGATGATGAACTTCTCATAAATTTTGGTCAGGCGGTCAAAGAGCTAATGACGCATATTCCAAACAGCCTTTTTATTTTAAATTTATTTCCGGATAGATGGGATTATTTTAAAACTTTTTTTGACGATTCAGTTACAGGAAGGTTTAAAAATGTAACAAGTTTAAATCATCCTTCCAGGGCCGGCTTAAAAGCAATCTTGACATCAAAGGCAAAAGAGCAGGCCATTGATATTGATGAGTTATTTACTAAAAAAGAGTTAAAAATCATCCTTGACCAGACTTCAATCAGGGAGGTCTTAAATAGTGCCTCAGAGTACTACCAGTATAAAATCAATGGAGTACCTCTATCTTCAAAGTTTAAAACGTTTGAAGAAAATGTCAGTGATAAATTAACTAAAATGCAAAATGATATAAATTTGTTGAAACAAACTCTTAAAATAGATTCTGAAAACAATCAAGCCCCATCTGATCCTGCTTTTTTTCTGTCTGATTATAAAGATATTATTGAGTATTTAAACCGTCAGCAACAACTGCTTGAAAAAGAATACCATTCCAAAGAGATCATCAACAGCACCCACGACATTGGTAAGTTCAGAACCATAATAACAATGTATAAGCAGATTAACAATAAGGTGGAAATCGACAGACTCATGCTTGGTAAGAAAAAACTTCCAGAACATCTACAGATAAAAATAAAAAAGTTATCGTATGTTGTCTCATTTTTACATGAAAGCGGAATCTCTTTTACCACCAGAATAAAAAATTTCAATCAACTGGTTATAAATTATGATAAACTTCAATTCAGGCTGTTCAGGGATATTAGAGAGAGTGAAATTAAAGCAAAAGTGGGAAAGGAAGAGATAGCTAAATTAAACAATGCAAAAAATGGAAAATTCCTTATAATGGATAAAAAGAACAGAATTGTGTTTGAGTTAATTTATAAAGTCATTGTAGATATCCAGAATAAAGATCTGAATTTTCATCCAGACGATGCTTTTAAAGCATTGAAAACCACATTTAAGGATCATTGGGTAATAGCCCTGTTAAAGTAAGGGAACTGGAAGAAAATAATATACTTTTAAACGGAATAGTTTTTTGTTGTTGTTTTTGCACAAGTCCTAAGTTTGTTCCATAAAAAAAAGGCTAAATCAAATCTCTTTTCAAGAACTGCTGCAACTGCCAGAAGTCTGGCAGAATCAGGAGTATAAAAAAGTGAGAGAGATCGTTTTGCATTAAAGAACATTGCTGTGAAATCATTGGACATATATGCAGAAACTGCCTGTTGTTTATGCACCAGGGCTTGTTGTTCTATATCCAGTAATGGTCCAAGATCTGTTTTACACCTGTAACAGATTCTACTGTTTTTATATCTGGCATTGCAGGCAGGGCATTTATTCATTTAAAACCTTTTTATATGAAAGTTCTTTTAAACGACTGTAATCATTGACTTTCATTTTTTGTTGTGGCCGATGAGAATAATCATGCTCAGGCCATGCCGGTTATATGAAAGTCTTGGCAAACCAAGAGTGTACTTTCATCATTTGTTGTGTGCAGACTTAAACCACCAGGTCTGCCCGTGGCAGTTATATGGCTCAAAGATGCGAAGCTCACTTCGTCTAATGTGTTGTAGTGATGAGAATTGGCTCCGCATCTTAGAACCGTTGTTTGTTATGGCAGCTTTCTGCCATGTGGGTATATGATCGAAAACGTAAAGCCCAAGGGCTTTAGTTTAGCCTTGGGCAGTACACTGGTCTCTCTATTCAATATAAAACAAAATATCCTCAAGCTCCTCACCTAACTTAACTGCATGGTCTTCTTTTTTTGAGGCAATGGCATCATTAATATCCTCAATGATATTAATGATTTCATCCCTATCTTCGCTGGAAGCATTTACCATCTCAGCTTTTGCTCTTTTAATTATATCAGCCAGCTCTTCCGGCATTGATGATGACTCTTTATCAGCTTTTATCAGATCAGATTTTGCCAGGGACGGGTCATCTTCCCACAGATCATTAATTTTATTTTTTGAATCTAAAAGATTTTTCTCTGACAGCTTGGAAAATGCATTTTCAATTATACCTGTAATCTCTTTTCCTGTGTCTTTTTCAATGGCATGGATTTTCAATATTCCATTGAGATCCAGTTCGTATTTAATTATTATTACACTATGTGCCGGCAGTTTTGATAATTTAAAAAAATATTTACCAATTTGAACATTTTCCAGTGCATTGATATTTTCACCCTGGTACACAAAAAGTTCTGCAAGATCCTGATTATCATAAACAGTACTGAATGCTTCACTTTTGGTTGCCGGCAGTTTTGTATTCCTTCTGATCAGGGGAACAAATTTGTTGGGCGAGATTTCTCCATCAATTTCACCCAAAGCTGAAATGCCAAAGGTGTATGGTGTAATATCAAGAAGAACCCCTGAAGAATCAAGGCCCATTT
>JAYEHB010000534.1:0-4180 GCA_034659375.1 Thermodesulfobacteriota bacterium | reverse complement strand
GGCTCCCCAATACCAGGCAGAGCCTCAGATGCAGCCCCAGGGCCAGATGCAGCAGCCTTATAATTATCCTCAGCAGGGAGTTGTGTATAATCAGCCTGTTCAGGGTATGCCCCAGTACCAGCAGGCTCCCCAATACCAGACAGAGCCTCAGATGCAGCCCCATGGTCAGATGCAGGGTCAGATGCAGCAGCCACAGCAGGATCAGGCCCCCAAGGATCAGCCGCTGGAATCTGATGCTTCAGTCCAGGAAGGTGTAGTTACACAGAAAAAGAAACCAAAATTTGATGAGCATAAATATGGTCAGTTAATGGATATTGCAAATGATATTGCAGATGGAAAGGCTCCTGATATGTCCCAGGTAATGGAAGTTATGGAAGGGCTGGATACCCAGTTCTGGAAAGGTTCCATGGTTGGTGCCTTAACTGTTTTTGCCATGACCAATGAAGCTGTAAAGCATTCAGTTGTATCTGCAATGGCAAAAATTATGAACACATTTGGAAAGAGTGTTTAAATGCAATTAAAATGTAACTATTTGATCTGGAGATAAATATGACTAAATCTGTCAATACTACACAGAAAAATTCTGTTTTAGCAGCAACTGTTGTAATGGGCACAGCGGGTGCTGTTACAGGTGGAGTGATTGCTGCGGCAAAAAATATTTGCGAAGTTAAACAAAATAATATTAAAACAAATCAGGCTGTAAATAATGTCTTTAAAGAATCTGCAGGCACAGGAATTGCTATGGCAACTGCAACTGCTGTTATAACTCCTATTGGAATTAGAAACCCAATTATTGGAATCCTTGGTTTTACATGCGTGGCAACAGGGACAAAGTATCTGTGGAACAGCATGGTCTCTTCTGAAAAAAGTATCCCGCAAGAGCAGCAAACTGTCCTGGCAGAGAAATCTGCAAAAATAGAAGAAGAAAAGAGAGAACAGGAAACAGAACAAACCCCTGATACTTCTGCAAAAAAAAATGCTCAACCCGAAAAAACAGCAGCAGAAAGTGAGATAAAAACCACAATGTCCCAAAAGAGTGAGGATTCAGAGAGCGATACAAAAACCACAATCTCTCAAAAAAGTGATGTTCCCGAAAGCGGCACAAAAGCCGCAAAGTATAAAAAGAGCAATGCTTCAGAAAAAAAGGATAAATAAAAATGGAACAGCTGAATATTACAGAAAACCAAAGCTTGAATCTAAAAGAGACCAAAGAGGAAAATGCAGATATAAGTAAGGAGGTTCAGGTTCATCAGGAAGAACCAGGCGGGATTGCTTCCTGGTTTGCATTTACAGACAGTTCTTACCTTAAGGGTTTTGCTGCTGCTGCCGGTATAACTCTTTTGATTTCAAGTCCGACTGTCAGGGAAAAAATTACAAAAGGCGGTATAAAAGCCTGGGCATATCTTCAGTCCGGTGTTGAGGAGTTCAAGGAAAAGGTTCAGGATGTAAGGGCGGAAATGAGTGAACAGTCTCCATCTTCTTCAAGTGAACAGGCTCAATTTTCTTCAGAGGAGTAGTTTATGGAAAAGAAACCGGATAAGATCCAAAAGAAACCGGATAAAATTATAAAAAAATCAGATATTGCCAAAAAAAGAACCATTGCAAAATATGGTATGACCTTATCAATGGGGGCTCTGGTTGCAACAGGTTTCATGCAGGGAAAAGTCCCCAAGTCTCTTCATATAGGCACTGGGCTGGCTCTGGTGGGTTTTTCCTATTGGCACTATTCTCTTTATCAGCCAAAATCAAAAAAGGATTAATTAAAATCAATGGTATCCCAAGCCTTTTCATGTACTATTATTCATGAAATTCCCAAAAGATTGCGAATAAAAAGCGGCCTTCTCTATGATCCAGATATGGATGCTGTTTTTCTGGAAGCATTAATTTCAGGCATACCAGGTGTGGAAGACGTAAGGCTGAATATCAGGGCTGGATCTGTGGCAGTATGGTATAATGGAGAGAAACAGGTAAGAG
Organism: Thermodesulfobacteriota bacterium; assembly: GCA_034659375.1. Classification (GTDB taxonomy): domain Bacteria; phylum Desulfobacterota; class Desulfobacteria; order Desulfobacterales; family Desulfobacteraceae; genus DATFJZ01. Next base: position 2,206 of record JAYEHB010000534.1, on the reverse strand, counting down.
AAAAGATAATTGATACAATTGAATATCCTTTAAAAGAGATCTTCCAGGATGATGTTAAAGCCCATCACCCTGCAGATGCCATGGATGTGGCAGGCAGGAGCATTTTATCTGTTTTAACAGCTTTTTTGCCGGATGCAATATCAGCCCCCATAACTCTTGGTCTTGCTTTGCCGGTTCTTATGGAGGGAATAGAGACCCTTGTGAACAAGGGGGTCAAGGTGGAGGTGCTGGATGCTGCTGCCATTGCTTTTTCCCTTGGCATAAAGGATTATTTTACTGCAAGTTCCATTGTTGCTCTTCTCTCTCTTGGTAATTACCTTGAAGAGCAGAGTGAGGAAAAGAGTTCTGATCTTTTAAAAAATCTGCTTCAGCCTAAAATTGAACAGGTATGGGTGGAACGCAGCCACCGGGAGATACAGATTGATCTGAATCAGCTGATCATAGGCGATCTGGTTGTGTGCGGGGCTGGAGAGCTGATTTCCGTTGACGGCATTGTTGCCCATGGTGAGGCTTTGATCAATCAGAGTTCCATAACAGGTGAGTCTTTACCGATCCATGTGCAGCCTAAAGATAATGTATTATCAGGTTCTGTTGTTGAGGAAGGGCGGATAAAAATTAATGCCAGACAGGTTGGTACAGAGACAGGCATGGCAAGGATCAATAAATTCCTTGAACAGTCACTCAAGTCAAAGTCTCAAACACAGAAAAAAAGTGATGAACTCGCAGATAAGCTTGTTCCCATAACCTTTGCTCTTGGTCTTGGCATGTATGCAGCAACAAAAGACCTTGTTCGGGCAGCATCTGTTTTGACTGTGGATTATTCATGTGCAATCAAGCTTGCAACTCCTGTTGCCGTTAAAATGTCCATGTACACTGCTGCCAGACAGGGAGTTTTATTAAAAGGCTCGGAAGCTCTTGATGCTCTTGCCAGAGTTGACACATTTGTGTTTGACAAAACAGGTACTTTAACAAAAGGGATTTTATCTGTAACAGATCTTTTCTCTTTTGATAAATTAACCAAAGACGAACTTCTTGCCGTGGCAGCCGGAGCTGAAGAGCATTATACCCATCCTGTTGCCAATGCTGTTGTTAAGGCAGCCAAAGATAAAAATCTTACACTTCCAGACACAGGAGAGGTCGATTTTATAGTAGCACATGGTGTTTCAGCATATATTGACGGTAAACGTGTTCTTGTGGGAAGCCGTCATTTTATTGAAGACGATGAGGGTATTGACTGCACAGCTGCTGACAGGGATGCAGAAAAAATCATGGCCCAGGGAAAGAGTCTTCTCTATGTGGCAAAAGAGAATGTTCTTGCCGGAATTATTGCTCTTCAGGATAAGGTACGTAAAGAAGCCCCTGAATTTCTTGATAAGCTAAAGAGACAGGGAGTTAAAAAGATAGTTGTACTGACAGGAGATCACAGATCCACTGCAATGGCCCTGGCTGAAGAGCTTGATGCCATTGATGAGATCCACTGGGAACTGAAACCTGAAGATAAGGCAGATATCATTGAAAAGCTTAAGGATGAGGGAGCTTTTGTTGCCTTTGCAGGAGACGGGGTTAATGATGCACCTGCCATGGTAACTGCCGATATTGCAGTCTGTATGCCGCAAGGGTCTGATATTGCAAGGGATTCAGCACAGATTCTTCTTTTAAAGGAGGATCTTGGCTCTCTTTTGACTGCCAGGTACATTGCTGAAAAAAATCAGCAAACCATTAAAAACTGTTTTAAATCTGCCGTTGGAATAAATTCATTTATACTGGCTCTGGCATCAAGCGGCAGACTTGCACCTGTTACCTCGGCCGTGCTGCATAATTCCAGCACAGTGGGTATACTTGGTTATGCAGCAATGGCCAGCAGTGAGCAGGCCATGAATATGGGGAAAAAAGTAAATTAAAATAACTGGCATGCCGGAGCATGGTTATTCTCATCGGCGCAGCAAAAAATGGGTCAAAGACATCTCCGATCTTAGCCCTTGGCAACTCTCGTTATTACAACACGTTCCACAAGTCGAGTCGTTGGAGGAAATGTCAGCAGAGGGAAGTAAACATAGTTGTAGCTGAGGGTAGGCTAAGTCGAGGGAGTCCCTGCAAGCGAGGAACTCCCTTCACTGGCTGCGAGGGTTTAAGCAGACCGGAGTCCCTCGCTTGCAGGGACTTCGGCGTTGGACAATGTCGATGTGGACCAACTGGTTTGTTAGTT
>JAYEHB010000533.1:0-4189 GCA_034659375.1 Thermodesulfobacteriota bacterium | reverse complement strand
CACTGATTAATCCTGCCTACGCTGCGTGGCAGCCCTAAGGCAGTATTTGTAATCAGAATAAAACTCCTTGGGATTCAAAACGCTAAAAAATATTACCACTACATGTTAAGGATTACCAAAAAACTATATTAATAGTATCAACAACTAATCCAGCATTGCAATATTTTTTTAATATTCTGTCAAACTATAGTAAAAATCAGTGGTGATTACACATGGAGCAGTCACAAGGCATTTTTGTCTGAAGCCAAAATATGGGGGTGGGTGTATAAACAATTTCCTTTATCCATGCTTACAGCAAACAAATATGCCTGGAAAAAAGAAGAGGATTTATATATATCCAAAAGGGGCTTTTTAAATGAACCAAGGAATGTTGCGATCTATCTGGTGCGGAAAATTAAGGAGAGATACCTTGACGCAGATATGCAAAGATTTTTCGATAAACAAGTACAGTTCTGTGAGCAGCATTATTGGCAGGGTAGAAGAGCGAATTCAAAAGAATTCCGGGTTGAGAAAAAAGGAGAGAGAACTGTTAGATTAAAGTTTATCAAATAGAAAAAAAGGGTTTGGTTCTAACGTCGGCCATATATCCTGATTGCAGGAATAACGAATGTCTGACCCCACCATCAAGTGGCCGAATATAGAACCAAGCCCAAAAAAAACAGCTAACGATCATGTGAGAAGTGATATCATATTTTTCTTGGAAATGTTTGCCTGTTGTGCTGCAAAAGTACGGGCTTGAAGCAGCATATCCATTTTATTTAATATCATTGATTCCTCAGCATAGTCAGTGTCTCTTATTGTGGATTCCGATGAGTATGCATTAATCCTTGAGGTTTCAAGGTTGTTAATGGTGGATGCCAGTTGATTCTGGGATGACCCAATGCCCGAGCGTATGGCATCTACCTGTTGTAATGCCTGGTCAGCAATTTCCATTGCCATTTGTGCACCTTCCTCTGTTGTTACATCAATTTCAGAAAGTGAACCAGTTGTCTCACCATTTCCAAGTTTTGAAGATTCCACAGAATCTATGGAGATATTAATGGTTTCTCCTGCATTAACCCCGATTTGAAAGCTTTTATTTGTAAAACCAGATAATAATTTCTGTCCGTTAAATGAGGTGGTTTTTGTGATTTGATCAAGGGATTCCAGAGATTTGTCAATATCAGCCTGGATTGCCTGACGGCTCTGGCCTGACTGGCTTGCGTTTGCCGCCTGAATTGATTTTGTTTTGATTGTATTAATAATATCTGTGACATCTCCAAGGGCACCATCGGCAATGGCTGTTATGGAAATCCCGTCATTTGCATTTCTGATCGCCTGACCCATGCCAAGGGCCTGACTTTTAAGAGAGTCTGCAATGGAAAGTCCTGATGCATTATCTGCAGCAGAATTTATTTTGTTGCCTGTTGATATTCTCTGTAATGAATCAGACCATGAATTATGTGCCTTGGTTAACTGATCGTTGGCATAGGATGCTTGATAATTTGAATTTATGCTAAAAGACATTTGGCACCTCCGTAAAAAAACTCAGGTTTAAAATACCACATAAAATTAGAATAAGCAATTATCGTGCAACAATGATAGATTATTGATAATATTGCAACATATCTCCCTTTATTAACTATGGTGCTGATACTGAGTTTGTCAATGGTTTATTTCTGTTACAAAAAAGGTCATTTTGTGTGACATAATTTGTAATAGCAGATGATCATGCTCCGGCCAGTTTCTGTCCTTTAGTGCCTTACTCCTTAGTGCCTTACTCCTTAGTTTCTGTCATAAAAAACAAGAAAATGAAGAGTAAGTATTGGGTTGCGGGCATCGCCCGCTTTGGGGTATGCCGGTTTATAATATAAAGGAGATGGCTGACAAGGCAAATGTTGCAAAATAAAATTTTTTTTCTTTTCCTGATTTAGTAAATTCAGGATCTGTTCTATCCTCGGAATAAGATCTTGATTCCATGGCCATGGCAAGTCTGTCTGCTGATAGAAATGTTTTTTTTAAAAGAGGAACAGAAATATTAATGATCCTTTTTAAAGGGTTTTTTTGAAGATCACCGCATCTTGCCTTTTGTGCGTCAGAGATCTCGTCTGCCTGTTTTAAAATAAGCGGCATGAATCTTAAAAAAAGAGTTATCATAACAGAAACTCTTTTTTCAGGAATAAATGGTACTGGTTTTAAAAACCATTCCACTCCATTTTTCACAGAAGATGGTTTTGTTGTGCAGGCAAAAATTATTCCCATTAACATTATGGAGAAAAATCTTAAGCATATCAATGCACCCTCTGTGATGCCCTGTTTTGTCACAACTATTTTAAGAAAAACAAGCAAGGGCTCTCCCGCCGTTGTAACGGCCCTTGCCGTAAATACTAAAAATAACAGGATAAAAAAGTATTTAAGATCTGAAAAGAGTGCTCCTGGTTTTATTTTTCCATGGATTATCAGATAAAAACTCAGAGAGATAATGATAAGCAGAGCAAGAAATTCTGCTTTTAAAATGGAAATGCTTAAACAGGAGAGTGCAAAAAGTTTGCATCTGACATCAAGCCTGTGAAGAACAGAATCAGAATGGTTATATGTGAATGCTGTTATTGTCATTTTAAAATATTGGGTGCTTTTATGCCAAAATTGGGTGCTTTTATGCCAAACTTTTCCACTGTTTTTATAAGTTTGCCAGGTTTGTCATCATGGGCTATTCTTCCCTTATCCATTATAATCATCCTTGTGGCCAATGAGATTACTTTTTCAAGTTCATGGGTTGCAATGATAATTGTATGTCCTGATTTATGCAGGGATTTTATGCAGGATAAAAGATCAAGGGTTCCAGGGTAGTCAAGGTTTGAAAAGGGTTCATCCAAAACAATAATTTCAGGATTCATTGAAAGTATTCCCGCAATGGCAAGTCTGCGTTTTTCACCCCCGGAGAGAGTAGCTGGATTTCTCTCTTTTAGATGTAAAAGCCCCAAATTTTTTAGAACAGAAGTAACTCTTCTATTAATTTCATCCCTTGTAAGTTTTAAATTTTCAGGGCCAAAGGCTGTATCATCATAAACAGTCTCCCCGACAATTTGTGTGTCAGCATCCTGAAACACCATGCCTGTTGTTTTACGTGCAAGGATTCTGTGTGTATCAGCATTTTTTCCATGGACAGACACTTTACCCGATGTTGGAGATAAAAGAGCGTTAAAATGGCGGAAGAGTGTGGTTTTTCCAGAGCCGTTTTTTCCAGCCAGAATGATAAATTCACCTTTTGAAATTAAAAGATTGATATTATAAATTCCACAATCAGCTCCAGAATAAATATGTGTAAGCTCTTTTATTTCAATTATTTTATTTTTCACGTAAATCCTGAATCACCGGTCTTATGATTTTTGCTGCAAAGGCTCCTGCGGCAATTTTAAGGATATCACCAATGATAAAGGGATACATGCCCACGGCAATGGTTTTGCTCCATGCCATGCCTGTAACAGCTTTTAACCAGGGAACTCCTCCTGCATAGACAATCAGGGAGCCCATTACCATGGCAATTATATCATAAACAAGTTTTTTTCCAAGTTTTTCAGAGATAACTCCTGTTACAAATACACATGGGAGATATGCAAGAAGATATCCGCCGGTTGGGCCGAATAGTCTGCCAATGCCGCCTGTTCCACCGGCAAAAACAGGGAACCCCAATGCTCCAATCAAAAGATAAACTCCAATGGATGCAACTCCCCATCTGGGTCCTAAAATGATTCCAGCAAGCAGAACAAACATATTCTGTAAAACAATGGGTACAGGTCCGATGGGTATGGCTATGAAGGCACCTGCTGCAATTAGTGCAGCAAAAAGGGAAGCATAGACAGTCATTCTCAGTTGGTTTGAAATATTCATTTTTTATTCTACTCACTCTCCTTATGAAAACAATCACCATAGATGATTTTTTTTTCTGTTCCGTTTTCCTGCTTAAGTATCAGGCCGCCTGTTTCATCAACATCTGTGGCAATTCCACAGGATATGCCGGCCGGAGTCTCAATTTTCACCTCTTTTCCAATTGTCGAGGTATATTTTTTCCATTGATCAATTATATTTTCATGATTTATGTTTAAAAGTTTTGATTCAAATTCATCAAGAAAGGAGGAAAGAAGCTGTTTTCTTGAAATTTTTTTGCCCGTAATATCTCTGATTGATATTGCTTTGGGCTCATTTTTTT
>JAYEHB010000532.1:0-4201 GCA_034659375.1 Thermodesulfobacteriota bacterium | reverse complement strand
AAGGGAGGTGGAAAAAAATAATTACCCATTTTGTTTGTCTTTTTGCCCGTCTTCTACGTTGTGATGACAGGCACATAGCTCACTATGCACCTGTCATCACACCTTGAAGACGAACAACCCGATCATATAAATTGGCCTGCACAAAATCTGGATAATTATTTTATTCCAACTCCCTAAGCAAAATTAATCAGGGATTTTTCCTTAACGATTTTATGGTATTATTTTTGATCGGGTACTTAGGGAACTTCAAAGAAATAAGAACTCACCATGAAAGACATGAAGAAAATATTTTTTTTCTTCATGCTTCATGATACGTGATAAAAAAATAAAAGGATAAAAAAATGAACAGCGATTCTGTTTTTCAGGTGGCTTTAAACACACTGAATAATGCAGGAAAGATAGGGAATATAAATACCAGGGTTCTTGAGGTACTCCAGGCACCAAAGCGAATTAACCAGTTTCGTATACCGTTAAAACTTGACAACGGCTCCTTTGAGGTCTTCCAGGCATACCGTGTTCACTACTGTGATGCCCTGGGTCCCAGCAGAAACGGCACCAGGATACGGCCGGCCCTTAGCCTGGACGAAATCAAGGCCCTTGGCTTATTCATGACCATCAAGCATTGTGCTGCAGATATTCCTGCCGGCGGTGCCAAAGGCGGCATTAAAGCAGACCCGTCAAAACTGACGGACAATGATATGGAGCGCCTGGTACGGGCCTTTGTCCGCAACCTTAACCCAAAAGGGCCCTGGGCTGATGTTCCAGGTGCCGACATTGGAACCGGGGAGCAGGCAATGGCGTGGATGCTTGACGAGTATGAGCAGTGCACGGGTATTCACTGCCCTGCAGCCATTAATGACAAACCCCCCATCCTTGGAGGCTCTTTAGGGGGCGAAGCAGCAACAGGACTGGGTGTATTCCTTGTACTCATGGCAGCTGCCGAAGATATCAGACTGGATGTGAAAAAGAGCAGCGCTGCTGTCCAGGGCTTTGGCCAGGTGGGCTCTGTACTTGCCTCGCTTCTTCACAAAGAGGGGTGCAGAATCAAGGCCGTCAGTGATGTGTACGGCGGTATATATTCAGAATCCGGCATTAATATTGACAATTTACAGGAACATGTTGCCAGAACAGGAAAAGTTGGCGGTTTTTCCGGCACAAAAGAGATAACCAATGAAGAGCTCTTTGCCCTGGATTGCGAAATACTTGTTCCTGCAGCAGTCCAGAATGTGATTCACAAGGGTAATGCCGGTGATATCAAGGCAAAGCTTATTGTAGAAGGTGCCAACGGCCCTGTTACAACCGAGGCCGATGAGATTCTTACAGCAAAACAAATCACAATTGCCCCGGATGTGGTGGCAAACAGCGGCGGAGCAACAGTGTGCCATTTTGAAAGAACCCAGGGACTTTCAGACCAGTACTGGGATCTTGATACAGTTAACAACATGCTGGAAAAAAGGATACTTAAAGCATACCATGATGCTGCCGATACTGCCAGGGAGTTCAAAGACCAGTCCCTTAGAACCGGTGCATGGATTCATGCCTTAAAAAAGCTGGAAAAAGCTATGAAACTCAGGGGTTGGGTATAGCTGCACGGACAGCTGAAAACAGATCACTTTTTTAGAGGTAATTATATGTCGATATTTCAAAAAGAGGAGTACCTTGCAAGAATAAAAGCAACAAAAGAGCATATGGTCATCCAGGGTATTGATGTTCTTATTCTGGCAGACCCTGCCAATATGAACTACCTTACAGGCTACGATGGATGGTCTTTTTATGTTCCCCAGATGGTAGTTGTTGCCATGGATGAACAGGAACCACTGTGGATCGGCAGGGGAATGGATGTTGCCGGAGCAAGGCTGACCACCTTCCTGAAACAGGAAAATATCATCGGGTATCCAGATGACTATGTCCAGTCCCTGGAAAAACATCCCATGAACTATGCTGCAGATATCATGAAAAGCCGCAACCTTGCAGCAAAAAGAGTGGGGGTTGAAATGGATGCCTACTATTTTTCAGCAAGGGCATTTCAGGAGCTTGAAAAAAGCCTTCCCAATGCAGTTCTTTCAGATGCTACCCTGCTTGTCAACTGGGTTCGCCTGATCAAGTCGAAAAACGAAATCAGAATGATGCAGCAGGCAGGAAAAATTGCTGAAAACGTCATGGAGACAGCCCTTGACAACCTCTCGTCGGGAACAAGGGAGTGCGATGCTGTTTCAAAGGTATTTCAGGCCCAGATATCCGGAACCAGTGATTTTGGCGGGGATTACCCGTCCATTGTCCCCATGATGCCCACCGGCGAAAAGACATCTGCCCCCCACCTGACATGGACTGATGATCCCTATGAAAAGGAACAGGCTGTAAACCTGGAGCTTGCAGGCTGTAGGAACAGGTACCACTGCCCCATTGCCAGAACAGCCTACATTGGTAAAAAACCGCCGGAAAAACTCTCCACCATTGCTGATGTGACAGTGCAAGGGCTGAACCTTACCCTGGACAGTATCAAGCCTGGCATGGCGTGTGAGGATGTGGAGCTGATCTGGCGCAATCATATCTCAAAACACGGGTTTGAAAAAGAATCACGCATAGGGTATGCCATGGGACTGAATTATCCCCCTGACTGGGGTGAGCACACAGCAAGCCTGCGGCCCGGGGATAAAACAGAGCTTAAACCCAATATGACCTTTCACATGATCCTTGGCATGTGGATGGATAACTACGGTTTTGAGTGCAGTGAAGCCTTTATGGTGACTGAAAAAGGGTGTGAAACCTTTGCAGAATTCCCAAGAAAACTGTTTTTAAAAAATTAGAGTGTGACAGCAAAGCCGGGCGGGGTTAAATCTTCCCCCCCCCCAGCAACAGTGGAGAATGATGACCGGGTTGCTGTAGTTTACCGCAGCAAAGCCACAGTAAATATTCGGCTTATACTGTAGGCGAATATGGGATGCTGGCCGAATATTTACAAGCCACACCGGACATTTAGAAGCATAACAAAAGGTTACCAGATGAATTTTAAGGCAAAAAAAGGACAGACAAGTTATGGAGAAGCCATAGGGATTCTTATGCTTGACACATTTACACCTTTTATCCACGGGGATGTGGGCAATGCTGCATCCTATGATTATCCTGTTAGATTCAAGCGTGTAGAGAGCCTTACAGTGGAGAAAATCTTTAACCATGATACGACATTTATTAAAAATATGGTTGAATGTGCAAAAAACCTTGAAAAGGAGGGAGTTAAAGCGATAACCGGTGACTGCGGATTCATGGCGATCTTTCAGGAGGCAGTTAAAAAAGAGGTGAAAATCCCTGTGTTTCTCTCAAGTTTGCTGCAGATCCCCTTTATCAGGGCCACCCTCTCTTCAGATGCAAAGATCGGGATTATAACGGCCAACTCCCAGGCATTGACAAAAAATATTTTTGAAAAAATCAACATCACAGATACCAGTTCCCTTGTAATAAAAGGACTTGAACATGCTCACTATTTCAGGGAAGCAGCCATTGAAGAGACAGGATCTCTTAACAGGGAAATGGTGGAAAAAGAGGTGGTATCTGCTGCTGAAGATCTGGTTGCTGAAAATCAGAACATCGGGTCATTACTTCTTGAATGCAGCCTGCTTCCACCATACAGCCGGGCTGTTCAAAAGGCAACCCAGATTCCTGTATATGATTTTCTTACGATGATTGATTATGTTTACGCTTCCCTTGAAAAAAAGAGCTTTTACAACGATAAAATGTAACCTGGATGAAAAAAATGGATGATATTAAAACCAGAATTTTACAGCTTGAAAATGAACTCATTGCACTGAGACGGGATTTTCACATGTATCCTGAGCTTGGTTTTAAAGAGTTTAAAACTGCCGATAAAATAGAGGCTTTTCTGACAAAACTTGGATTAACAGTGTCTCGCACGGCAAAAACAGGAGTGACAGCCCTGCTCAAGGGAGACAAACCCGGCCCTGTTTTAATGCTCAGGGCAGATATGGATGCCCTTCCCTTAGAGGAGCAAAACAAGGTTGACTATAAATCAAAAAACAAAAGGGTGATGCATGCCTGCGGCCATGATGCCCACATGGCAATGCTCCTGGTTGCTGCAAAAGTATTAAAAGAGAAAGAGAAAAGCATCAGCGGCACGATAAAATTTTTATTTCAGCCCAATGAGGAGATTGCCGGAGCACTTCCCATGATCAATGAAGGGGTGCTG
>JAYEHB010000531.1:0-4211 GCA_034659375.1 Thermodesulfobacteriota bacterium | reverse complement strand
GCCGCAGATTTTGCAACTCTTGCAAAGAAAGAGATCAATCCTGTTTTAAAAGATAGTCACGGTAAGGACAAAGCTGCATCTGCAATACGTGATATTGTAACGGGCATTGAAAAAATAAGCCGCAATATTCTGGTTAACAGGGGTGCTGATATTATTAAATTTGATTATGAGAATATTAAAAAGCCTTTGCAGTCCCTTCAACAGGATGATATTTTTATCAAACCCCTGGGGCCCCTTATGTCTGTTATAGAAAAAAAGATAGATGTTTTTGCTAAAGATGATATTAAAAATGGATTCAGGGCAGTGGAATGGAGTGTTGAGCATGGACTTTATCAGCAGGCTGTCACCATGCTCCAGGAAAATATTGTCACCTGTATTCTTGCAGAGGAAAAAATGGACTGGGGGCTTGAAAAAAACAGGAATGCTGTATCAAAAGCGATAAAAATAGTTTCTGAAAAAATAGAAGAATGGAAAGTTGATGATGAAGAAGAACGTCTCTTAATAGAAAAAATATTGGATAACCATGTAGTGGTTGAACTTTGCGGGGCATTTGAGAGTCTTAGACATTTACGTAATGACGTAAACCATGGCGGGTATATTACTGAAGAGAATAAAATGGCAAAATCAAGTCAGTCAATTTTGGACAGATTTAAAAAAAGTTATTCTGAGATAAAGCAGAAAATGAAGATATACGGGGCATGGAAATAAAAAAAGGGCTACCAACTTAAAGCGGGACAATTTCCGCCATTTTGGCTCCATGGCAATACCATAATCAAGCAAAAATTAAGGGGTTGCTAACTAATTGAATTTACAGGCTGTCTCGCCTTATGGCGGTAGCCAAAAAAAGGGAATCAATTTTATGCGCAATATTTTAATCTCTACGGCTGGCACCAGCCTTCTTGGAAATATTAATCATGATAAAGAAGGAAAGCTCAAAGAATTTGTAGAGTCTGGAAACATAAAATCTCTGTGTAATGAACTGCTGAAAATTAAGCAGGACAAGAGAATATGCGGTGCGGAAATGAACTCTGTTGCCAGTATTGCAAGTAAAAATATGCTTAAAAGTAATTTTTACCATCTGATTCTTGTTTCAGATACTGATGAAGGTAGATTTATTGGTAAGATCCTGGAAAAAATATATGTCAGTAAAAAAAGCAGCGTTGTATTTGAAAAATCAGAATACAGGGTTATTGAGGGCCTTAATTCAGATGATGCAAAAAGATTTCAGCAGGAAGGTTTGAAAAATCTTGTTCGCATAATTGGAGAAATTGTAAGACAATATGGTGCTGAACATATTCTGATAAATGCAACAGGAGGTTATAAAGCCCAGATTTCATTTGCGGGCATGATTGGTCAGGCACTTGATATTCCTGTCTGTTATATGTTTGAGAGTTTTTCTGAAATTATTGAACTTCCCCCCCAGCCTGTCTCCCTTGATCTTGATTTCTGGATTGAAAATGCTTCACTTTTCTATGAACTGGAGGACTCATTGCAGCTTGATTCTCCCCATGATTTGTTTGATGAAAGATTTTCCATGCTGGTGGATTATATTGAAGAAGATGGTTCATATATTTATGCTCTTACATCTGCGGGACAGCTTTTTCATGAGACTTTCAGGTACAGATTCAGACGCAGGAAAAAAGATTTTATTCCAAAATCGTCTGATATTCCTGAACATCAGAAAAAAATAAAATATGAGGATGACAATGCCGGTAAACACAAAGGTCTTTCTGCCTGGTTAGAGCAGTTAAAAAGAGTCTCTTTTGTTAATGGGATTTATACTTTTTACTATAATTCTGATTTGGAAAAAAAGAATCTTTTTAAAATTGATCGTGCTGAAAATATAGATAAAATCGAGGGTTGGTTTTCAAAAAATGGGGGTATAACAAAATTTATAATTCGTATAACTGCAAAGACCAGCCAGGAACGTAATGCCGCAATTGTCTGGCTGAATGAATTTTTTATATAACCGGCATGGCCGGAGCATGAAGGGGCTGTTTCAGAACCTATAATCACTGTCCAGTCTCAGGTCAAAAGCGATTATTATAACGATGTTCCGGAGGGCGTGAGTTATACAAGTGTGTGCAGGGCAAGGCTTCAGTTTTGTGTCTACCGGGAGAAGAAGAGTCAAAGTTTAATTCTCCAACCCTCTCAATTTTCATGCAAAATGTCTGTTGCTTCTCAAAAAGTTGAGTTTTTAATCTATAAAAACCATATATAAAAAATCCTGTGGCTGGTAGTAAAAGGAATAAATAAAACCAATCTGGTTTTTTTTGTATATTTGCAAACCCCAAAATACTTTTAATAAAACTTGTATCCTTTTCAACTTCCAGGGGAAATCCAAAAGGGAGAAAAAAAGCAGCAAATACAAATCCAAAAGCTAAAATTATTGAGCTTTCTATTTTCCATTCCATAAGATTATCACCTTTGATTCCTAATATGTAATTATAAGTCATTAACGTGGCTATGTAAATAAACATTAAAGATAATGTCCTAAAAGGAGTTGCTGGCAAAATCTTTTGGATTTCATTGTTATCAATAATCACTATGGCAAAAAAAAGAAATCCAGAGGTTAATGGGAGTAAAGTAAGAAAACGAAGAACGAAACCAGACTTTTTATAACTTCCTGTATCCATATATAAAGTACCTATGCGTTGAGAAAATAAATATTACATACTTTTATTAACGTTTCATTTTAAAATAACCTTTTATAAATTCTTTTAAAAGAAGAAATAAAAATATTAGAGCAATCAATGGCCATAAATTTATAACTGTCTCTTTGGCTTCCTGCAGCAACATTTTTATACTCAATGCTCCAGACCATAGCAACCCTGATCCAAACACGAGAGTTTTCCAATTCCTAAAAACATAAGTTATACCAAAAGAAAGCCATCTTAAAATAACACCCATTATCAATCCTTTTTTCTTAAATACTGACTTAAAAACGATAGATCATTAATTTGCTAAGAATGAAATAGCGTAACGCCTATTTGTTGTTTATTACAAAAATCAACTCTTTTAAGTTTACCCTTATTTAAAAATGACTATACTGTCAATGCAAAACTAAAACATTGACTCGGCGATCATCCCTTTCACTTCAGAATTGGGCAGATAGGGGCACAACCCATTACGGGTGCGGCTGTTGGAGAAGCCAGAACTGCCGCACTCCTTTTGTTTGCAAACATGCCTCGTTAGCTATGATCAACTTTCTTTTTAGCTCTGCGATAGTATCGGAAAAGCCAGATAGCGGCCAATCCGATGCCAAAAAACGTTGCAGGGATTATAAAAGGCTGAGTAATTCGGTCTATGGTATGGGAGACGGTTTTATTGAATGTCTCCGGGCTGTTCTCCGCTACGGTTGTGAGCCCTTCCTGAACCCCGTCACTAATTTGATAGGCGGCTGTGATCATTGAGGCACTCAGGCCCCCGGCCATGATGTGCTTCCAGCTCAACTTGTCCAGAAAATGGGTTCCCCTTTTTTGATAAATCTCCAGGAGCATCTGTCGGGCGGCCTGGCTATCAGCTTTTTTTGCATAGCCGACAAGTCGGGTGGCATCCCCCGCGGGCACATGCTTTCCGAAATACCGGACCCCGTCATCTCCGAAATTTCGCACGACCTGTTTTGCAAGCCCCGGTGCTTTTGCTTCTATCTGGAGAACTTCAGTCCCAATACGTCGGGTGAGCGGAAGTAACTCCCGGGGGTGCATGGCAAGAGCCCGTGCCCCTTCGGGAGCCCTGGAGGCAAACTTCCACACGTCATCACCGTATTTTTCGGCAGCCGTAATCAGCTCAAGCCCACCCTTTCGGGCAACCAGGATGGCCTCCTCACCATGCTTAACCACCGCATTCCGGAGCTGGGTCAACGCCGCCTTTCGGGTGGCGGGGGTCAGGACTTTTCCACTGACTTTTGCTGCTAATTCCAGAGCTGCATCCAAGTGTTTTGCACTTATTTTGACAGCCGGTGCAACAAATGCCTGGGTAGTGGGTGCCGACAGAAGCATCCATGCACACAGGAGCAGGGCAATCCGAATTTTAATTTTCTTTAGTATGATATTGCTCATCTTTGCCCCCCTTAAAATAAATGGTTTCTAACATTTTTTGCGATTTTGAGGTTCTTTTCATGATAAGCCTTCAGCAACGAGTCTGAGCTTTTTTTCCCCCGAGCAAGGACCTCTCCCCGGTATTGGACCAGAGCGTTTGTCAATGTCACA
>JAYEHB010000530.1:0-4227 GCA_034659375.1 Thermodesulfobacteriota bacterium | reverse complement strand
AGGGAAAATGGCGGAAAAGCCGAAGCCATGGCATGCCATACCGGGAACCCGGATCAGATCAAGGCCATGTATGAAAAAATCATGGAAAAATACGGATCATTGGATATTCTGGTGAACAATGCTGCCACTAACCCCCATTTTGGAGAGATGCTCACGGCTGATGAAGGCATTTGGAATAAAACAGTGGATGTGAACATAAAAGGCCCCTTTTTCATGATCAAACATGCTGTTCCCCTGATGAAAGATAAAGGGGCCATTGTTAATGTCTCATCGGTGAATGCAGTAAAACCAGGAATGTTCCAGGGGGTTTACTCTGCCACCAAGGCTGCCCTTGTTAACATGACCCAGACCCTGGCCAGGGAACTTGCTCCAAAAGGAATCCGGGTCAATGCTCTGCTGCCGGGGCTTACAGACACCAAATTTTCCAGTGCCATTATATCTTCTGATGAGATCTGCAACTATGCCGTCTCCCAGATCCCCATGAACAGGTATGCAAAACCTGAAGAAATGGCCGGTGCCGTGCTTTATCTGGTGTCGGATGCTGCTTCGTTTACCACTGGTGCAAGTCTTTTGTGTGACGGAGGTATGGTAACATAATCCCATGACTACAAAAAAAATAAAAAACGTATTAATTCTGGGTGCCGGGACAATGGGCTTGCAGATCGGAATCCAGTGTGCGGTTTCAGGATTTGACGTAACCATTTACGATGCTTTTGCCAAGGCCCTGGAACAGGCAGAACAGCGGGTGCCAAAAATTACCGACTCCTTTGTGAACCATGGACGTCTAGAGCAAAAAAAAGCTGATGCTGGACTTTTGAGGCTCACATTTACCAGTGACCCGGAAAAGGCAGGTAAGGCTGCTGATTTGATCAGTGAATCCGTACCAGAAGATCCAAGCCTTAAACAGCAGGTGTTTTCACAATTTAATAAAATTTGTCAGGCCCACACCATTTTCACCACAAACTCATCCACCCTGGTGCCGTCCATGGTCGCAGATGCCACGGGCCGGCCTGATAGATTTGCTGCCTTGCATTTCCATGATTTATCCATTACCAATGTGGTGGATGTCATGCCCCACCCGGCTGCTTCCAGTGAAACCATGAACACCATCATGGCATTCTGCAAAGATATTGACCAATACCCCATTGAATTAAAAAAAGAACATCACGGGTATGTGTTTAACACCATGCTTACCGCATTGCTTGAATCGGCTTTAAGCCTGGCATCACAAAAGGTGGCATCTCCCGAAGATATTGACCGTGCCTGGATGGGCATCATGAAAACACTTGTGGGCCCCTTTGGAATCATGGATTCCGTCGGCCTTGAAACCGTCCACAAAATCACGGATTACTGGGCAGAGAAAAACAATGATACCAAACGCAAAGGTAATGCAGCCTATTTAAAAACATTTGTTGAAAAAGGGGAGATAGGGGTCAAAACAGGTAAAGGATTTTATGAGTACCCTGATCCGGCCTTTATAAAACCAGACTTTATGAAAGGCATCCGCTAGAGCAGAACATAATAAAGCCCATGGCGTAGGAGCTTATTTATTATAATCATTCATCGGAAGTCTCCTTTTTTTGTATGCTTTGAGCAGTTCACATTATTGGAGACTTCCGTATATTCCAGCAAATGTCAAACTCTGGGAGTCTCCCTGGCAAAGCCGGGAGTTTACCCTTTATAATTATGACTAAAAAAAGGAACTATGTGTAAAATGAATAACACCACATCCAAAGAACCTTTAAAATTCAACCTGCGGGATGGTATCGGATATCTGACCCTTAACCGGCCGGATACCTACAATGCCTTTGATCTACCCATGGTGGAAGCCTTTGAAACCTTTTTAAGGGAGCATCGGTATGATGAAAAAACCAGGGTGATCATCCTTGACGGAGGAGATGCCAAAGGTTTTTGTGCAGGTCTTGACACAAAAGCCTATGCACCTGAGATTTTCAGCATGCCACCGGTCAAGGCCTATGATGCCCAGGCCCGTATGAGCCGGCTCTTCCTTGCCATGCGCCAGCTGCCCCAGCCCATTATATCCTGTATTCACGGTGCAGCCGCCGGTATCGGCTTTTCCCTGGCCATGGCCTCGGACATAAGGATACTGGCCGAGGATGCACGGTTTTCAGCCGCCTATATAAATATCGGCCTTGGCGGGGCAGACATGGCTTCCTCTTACTTTCTGCCCCGCCTGATTGGTGCTGGACGGGCCTATGAATACCTTCTAACTGGCAATTGGATGGACGCAAAAACCGCCATGGATCTGGGGTTTGCATCAAGGGTTGTGCCAAAGGATGAGATGATGGCAGCGGCAGAAACAATCGCAAAAACCATGACAGAGAAAAATCCCATGGGTCTTCGCATGACCAAGGAAGCCATTAACTGCAACCTGGACTGTGCCGGGCTTGAGACTGCCCTGAACCTGGAAGACAGGAATCAGATGATGATCTCCTATACCTATCGAATGAAGTAAACCTGCACCATGATACAGACCTGTATCATGGTGCACTTTTCAACGCCATCCCGTTTAAACAGCCTTGAAATTCCAGTCAAAGCTGAACATGCCTGCATTGTGGAGCCTGCACCAGGAGCTATTCTATTTTCCTGCCGGCTGTTTTCTCAATAATCGATATAATCCAGTTGCCAAGGGCTTTTTTATTAACAGATTTGATCTCTTTTCGAATCAACTTTAAATCCAGTTCAGCCCGGGCCATTGTCTTATGCCCCCCGGCAGAGCCATACCTGGAAAATGCTTCTTTTACCGTATTCCCTGCACCTTTTCTTAATCCGTCATTTCGAATCACAATGATCAGTTTCTTTTCATAAACACCAGAAATAACACTCCAGTTAACCCTTGCAAGGGTTAAAAAAAAATCTGCCACAACAACCAGTTCATCGGGTTTAGTAATATTTCCTGCATGGAAAAAAACACGGTTGTTAATAATTTTTCTATTTTTTATGGCACATCCTAAAAATTCCAGATCTTCCTCAGTCAACACAGCTCTTTCAACCTTTGTAACAATATTGTTATCTGCAAATTTATAAAGATATTGAAATGCCCTGATATCTCTCAGGCTTGCATTACGGGTAAAATCAGACGTGTCAGTCTTAATCCCAAGCATCAGGGCTGCGGCAAGCCTGGAAGATGGTTTTGTTTTTTTTGACTTGAGGTATTCTGTCATAATGGTTGAACATGCACCGTAATCCGGTCGAATATCAGCAAACATTGCATTATCACAGGTTAATGGGTGGTGATCGATAATGGCATCATAGTCAAACCCTAAAAACCGTTCGTTATGATCGGGCTGGGAGTCCACCACCACAAATGCATTAAAATTTTCTTTTTTTATATCATCAAGAGCTATCAGCCCCGGTTCAGTATATTCAATCATGGCCAGATTATCAGGTCGGCTGATCTTGTTAAAATGGGCAATAGCAACTTCCCTGACCTTCCGCCATAACAGTCTTTTAACTGCCATGGCACTGGCAATGGCATCTGGATCGGCATTGATCACCACAAGAACCTTGGAAGTGCCAGTAAAAAGGCTGCAAAACCGATTGAGTTTATCCCTGTTGCTCATCGTAAATTTTCCTCTTATTGCTTTGGATTTTATCCCCTGCTATCCTTAAAAATCCCCGCCCCTTTAAAATCAAAACATTTTATCCACCAATGCCTTTGTAAGAGCCATTGCTTCCCCTGTCAAATCTGAATCTGCTGCAACTTTAATTAGAATGCTAATGATAAACCCTGAAATAGTCAATTGTTTTTTTCATGGCCCAGGCAAACAGGGAGAGCTGATTGTCGCGGATACCTGCCATCACTCATCAGGCTGTTACAGAACTAAACAAAGCACTTTTTACTCGCAATATATAGATATCATTCGCCAGGACATACTATATATTGTGATTTCACCTGTAGGGTTTTGCATTCCGTAACAGCCTGACGAACCAATTGCAAAAATTGTGGTTTCCAGCAAAACTCATACAATTCCTGCAGGAACAGGCATTGTCCCAAGTGTCAGACAATGACAAAAGAAAAATGGCTGGTCAACCGGCAATCTTTTCTACCCCTTCCAATTTTTTTACTTGACTTCATATAATGTTTGGAGTATCTAACTTTTTACATAAGACACAATAAAACAGCTTGAACTCAATAATGTTTATTATAAGGAGGGCAAAGAGAGATACAAAATGAAACAAAGAATTTACAAACAAATATTCCTG
>JAYEHB010000529.1:2124-4232 GCA_034659375.1 Thermodesulfobacteriota bacterium | reverse complement strand
TCTGCTCTCTGCTCTGCCTGTTCCGCTCTCTGCTTTTCCTGTTCTGCTCTTTTAAATTCTATTTTAACTTTTTCTTTTTCAGCCTGATAGAAAGGCATAACAAAATCCCTGTAAACCTTATTGCCAGACATTTCTTCCAATGAAGGACGGCTGTAAAGATCATCAATACGCAATTGAAAACCAGGTAGTATTTTAGACTTAACAATACCGTCAACAGGTTCAATCTTTGCGTATTTACCTGATTGAAGGCGGTGATAAAAAACTGTTCTCTTGCCCTTACCATCAAGAATAAAGTATTCCTCTACTCCTCCAAGACAGTATTCTTCTTTTTTTATTTTTGTATCACGTTCAATGTTTTTTTTGTTGCTGTCAGATAATAGCTCAACACACAAATCAACAATACCTGAATAACGGATATCTGTTTCATTCAGGTCAACCGGATTGGTATTTAAAATCACTCCGGCATCGGGTTTTCGAATTACAGTTTTTTGAGCTGTTTTCATACGAAACCCCATCTCCATAGTCATTATTTTACCTATTGGATATACCTTTATAAAATGCCCTAACAATTCCATAAACCATAAAAACATAGCAATAGCTTTATAATCAGACACAGGTTTCTCCTCCAGAAATCCATCATTCCATTCATAGTGAATATCACTTAACTCATAATATTCTTCCCAATATACATCTTCAGGAACTTTTTCAGGAGCTTTTATTTTGTTTGTTTTGGAAATCCTTAAGGGCAATTTTTTTACTTTGTTTTCCCATAAAAAGGATCTGACTTCCATTGCTGACTGTTCTGACTGTTGCTGGAAAATTCCCATATTATTTTACCTCCAAAAAAATGGGGAAATGTGGGGAAATGGGGTCAGGCCTGCGAGTTTGTCATGTTTAAGCTTTACCAGAATTATAAGAGGTCCAAAAACTGAGCAAGTGCAAATGACACTTTTAGAAAACCCCCACTACTTACCCTACTTATTCTTGTCAGATTATCTATCTATATCTATCCTGAACAATCTAAAGAGAATACACATATTCCTCATTTCTTTCAACTCTTTTTTTTAAATGGGGTCAGGCCTGACCCCACCTTAATCCGCTTTAAAATTTAAATACTTTACCTGAAAACGACAAACTCGCAGGCCTGACCACTTATGTATTTGCAAACAGCTATTGATGTGATATGGTACTTGCATGGGGAAAGCTCTTTTGTTTCTTCTTTTTGTTCAAAGACAAAGAGCCCTTTAAACCAAAAATTATTCTCCACGCATATTTTTTGCAGCCGTTTTTATAGTATCACAGGTAATGGCTCTTTCTTTTGCAGAGTACTCTGAAACAAGGAGGCTTCAATTAATGACAAAAATTAATAATCCCCATGATAAATACTTTAAAAAGACTATGAGAAAAAAGGCAAATGCCAAGTCATTTTTTAAAATTTACCTGCCTGCAAATATCACAGGTCAACTGGATTTCAATACATTGAGTATTGTAAAAGATTCTTTTGTATCGGCTGAACTGCAAGAGAAATTTTCAGATATCATCTATAAAGTTGCTGCAAAAAAAGGTGTTTATTTTATTTTTCTGCTTTTTGAACATCAATCTACAATTGACAGGTGGATGCATTTACGTTTTTTAGGTTACATCAAGGAATTCTACGATCTTTATATTGAACAGAATCCAGGAATAAAAAAATTACCAGGTATTATTCCCATTGTGTTTTATCATGGAAAACAACCCTGGAATGTGAGTACACATTCATTGGATATTATTGAAAGTTATGATGCAATTGAAGAGTTTATACCAAAGTTTAATTACAAACTGCTTGATTTTTCTCCCATGAGCGATTTACAAATTAAAGGAACTGTTGTCCTTCAGCTGTTTTTAGGAATAATGAAGAACATCAATTCACTTAGATTCAAGGAGCATTTTATTAAAATGCTTCCACTGTTTGTAAAATTATCAAACCAGAAAACAGGTATGGGATACCTGGTGACAACTTTAAAATACATTTTTGAAGTGTCTGATTTAACACCTGCTGACATTGAAAAAAAACTTATACCGGCTATTGAAAAAAACAAGAGAGGTGAGATTATGACTTTAGCAGAACA
>JAYEHB010000529.1:0-2024 GCA_034659375.1 Thermodesulfobacteriota bacterium | reverse complement strand
GATACCTGGTGACAACTTTAAAATACATTTTTGAAGTGTCTGATTTAACACCTGCTGACATTGAAAAAAAACTTATACCGGCTATTGAAAAAAACAAGAGAGGTGAGATTATGACTTTAGCAGAACAATTTGAAAAAAGAGGAGAAAAAAGAGGAGAAATTAAAGGAACAATAAAAACATTGCAGGAACTACAGAAGAAGGGTTTGTTAGCAAAAGAGATTGTTGAAAAGCAAGTCAGTGAATGTCATAAAAAATTAAAGGCATTAAAGGCATAAGTGCAAAAATGGGGTCAGGCCTGCGACTTTGTCGTCTTCCCAACAAAAACAGGGGGTCAGGTCTTGTGTATAGTGAACACTCAGTTGGTCTGCTATCTCTTTCAAAGTGTAAGGGATTTACAAACAATAATAATACCCGTTTATCGTTAAAAGTGCGGAAAATTACTGAATATTGAACCTGCATACGGGTAATTTATATTCTTGTAGCTCCCTTAAACTCCGGCTTATTCGGGTTAGGAATAAAAAAATAATGAATAATGATATGCACCAGAGCCAATATGCAGCTCAAACCCAGTACAATGCAAGTCTTTTCCGCTTTATAAAAAAATCTCCCACCCAGTTCCATGCTGTCTCAAATATGGCAGAAAAACTTGATCAGAATGGATTCAACCAGCTTAAAGAAGAGAACTCCTGGAACCTTGAAAAAAAAAACAGATACTATGTCATGCGCAACAACTCATCCATTATTGCCTTTGTAATGGGAGAAAACGAGCCATGGGAGACAGGAATAAAAATTGTGGGAGCCCACACTGACAGCCCGTGTTTAAGGATAAAACCTGTTCCTGAACTTAAGTGCAACTCCATGACCAGCCTTTCTGTGGAAATCTATGGAGGTGCACTTTTAAATACATGGTTTGACAGGGGACTTAACCTTGCAGGAAGGGTAACCTGCCTTGTTCAAAAAAAAAATGTAAAAGAGAACGAATTTTTGACAAGCCTTTTGATAAATTTTAATGGACAGGTTGCTGTAATACCAAGCCTTGCCATCCATCTTGACAGGGAGGCAAACAAAAACAAAAGTGTAAATCCCCAATTTGATGTTTCACCTCTGTTTTATCTTGATGGTTTCAGCAATAAAACTTCATTTAAAGAAATTCTCCTTGGTCAGGCACAAAAAGAGTACCCTGATATACTCATTAAAAAGGTATTTGATTTTGAAATGAGTTTTTCCAATGGAGAACCACCCTGTTATACCGGGCTTAATCAGGAATTCATCCTGGGCCCGAGACTTGACAATCTTCTCTCCTGCCATGCAGGTCTGAAGAGCCTTATTGCGGCAGATACAAAGAACTCATCCATGCTTGTCTGCACAGATCATGAGGAGGTGGGCAGTGAATCCATTGCCGGTGCCAGGGGTTCTTTTCTTACGTCAATACTTGCAAGAATTTCACAAACCCCTGAAAGGATTGGCAGAACAGCAGCAAAATCCATGATGATTTCATGGGATAACGCCCATGCTGTCCACCCGGCCCATGGAGAGAGACATGACGTAAATCACCTGCCAAAGATCAACAAGGGGCCTGTTTTAAAAATAAATGCTTCTTTAAGATATGCTTCAAACTCTGAATCCTCGGCTATTTTTAAATTTTTGTGCAAAAAAGCCAACACTCCTTTACAAACATTTGTAATGAGAAGTGACATGCCCTGCGGAAGCACAACAGGTCCTTTAATTTCATCTAAAACAGGTATAAAAACAGTGGATGCAGGAGCACCCACTCTGGCCATGCATTCAATCAGTGAATTAACCGGAATTTATGACCCTTACATGGTTTTTAAGGTCACCAGTCAGCTCTTTTCCATGACTGCCCAACCGCTTTTATCCTTGACATAAATTCAAAGTATGGTTATATCGCACTGTTAATAGGAATGGATAATTGATAATTGATAATTGATAATTGATAATTGATAATTGAAAATTGAAAATTGATAATTCATAATTCATAATTCATAATGGAGCAAAATTTTAAA
>JAYEHB010000528.1:0-4245 GCA_034659375.1 Thermodesulfobacteriota bacterium | reverse complement strand
TGTCAGCTCCTAAATTTAGCCAGATAGTTATCGGTGATGATGGGTATCCAGCTCGGATGGTGGCTCCAGATCCCCGGGCGTTTGCTTTACATAAGTTTTGGGTAAGTCAACAGCCTGATCGTGATCCCTTAAAAAAGGGCAGAGATAAGAATCAGGCAATATCAGCAGCTCAATTGGTTATTGAATATTTACCACAATACCGATTTGGGAAAAATCAACTTAAAATGTTCCCTCAAACCATTGTTAACAAGTTTTATGAAGTTTTGGATAAAGAAGACTTTTCCTTTTGATTCATTTGATTTGAGTGCTATAGTTTGAGTGTAACCAACAGACACTTTCATGCTTTGTTGTGGGCAAGTCGGGATGAAACACCAGGCATTGAATTTTGATTTTTTCTGATGACAGAAAAATTCCATGGAAGAAAAGGAGTTTTAATGTTAACCTTTATAAGAAGTAAGATAGCTGTAAAACTTTCCATAGCTATTGCCGGAATTGTCTGTATAGTCAGTATTGCTTTTTCCCTTTATCTCAACAGGCTTAACACAGAAAAACTCGGAGCATCCCTTAAACAGACTATCAGCGAGACAGCCAATTTTATTGAACTGGCTTATGCAGAGCATCTCTGGCAATTCAACAAGCCGGGAATCGGCAGTCTGGCGGAAGGCATGTTGAACACCACGGAAATCATTGCCGTTAATGTTTTTGATGAAAAAAAATTTTTTACCGGTTATAAAAAGATTTTCAAAAACCATGATTTTTACAAAATCATTATAGAGAAGCCATACAAAATTCCAGAAAGTGAAACCCAGACCATCAGGGTGACAGGTAATATCACCCTGAAGAACGATATAATCGGACGATTCGAACTTTTTTACACAGAAAAATATCTCCATGAAGCGGGAAGGTCTGCCGCAATAAATACCATAATGCTCTTTATGTTTCTGGCTGTGTTAATCATCGTTATCATTAACAGTGCCACTGGATTTTTTATCATCAGACCCGTAGTAACACTGGCCGCTATCACCAAGAAAATCGCCAGACAAAGAGATTATTCCTTGCAGGTTGAGAGAAAAGGGAGTGATGAATTAGCTGAGCTCTACAGGGCTTTTAACGATATGATTTCACAAATCAGAGAAAAGGATAATGAGAGTGAAAGCATATACGCAGAACTTAAGCAGAGTGAGAAGGATTACCGCATGTTTTTTGCAGAACTGAAAAAGGCGGTTGACAGTAAAGAATACACAGCTGTTAAAAAAATTGACTCAACCAATACGGAATTGACCAATGCCCTTAACACTATACTTTCCATTCTGGAAGTTTCCAGACTGGAGAGTGAAAATCAAAACTGGCTCAAAAGCGGCCAGGCTGAACTTTCCGATATGATCAGTGGTGAACGTCAGATAGAAAAGCTGTGCAGAAACGCCATAACATTTACCGCAGAATATCTAAGAGCCCAGGTGGGGACCATCTATATCAAAAATGATGAAAGAGAAGAGTTTCAATTGGCTGCTTCTTACGCTTTTAAGCAGAGAAAGGGCCTTGTCAATAAATTTAAACCTGGGGAAGGTCTGGCAGGACAGGCCGCTCTGGAAAAAAAATGTATCCTGTTCAGTGAGGTCCCCGACGACTACATCAGAATAGAATCCTCCCTGGGCAGTTCAGTTCCCAAAAATATTCTTGTGCTTCCCCTTGTTTACGAAGAAGAAGTTAAAGGCATAATTGAACTGGGATCAGCCTCAAATTTTACGCCTCTTGAAATTGAATTCTGCGAAATTATCAGCATGATCATTGCCGTTGGCATAAATGCGGCTCTCTTTAACGACCAGCTGCAGCAACTCCTCGGTAGAACCAGAGAACAGGCTGAAGAACTCACTATTCAGCAGGAGGAGCTGCAGGCCAGTAATGAAGAGCTTGAAGTTCAGCAGGAGGAGCTGCAGGTCAGTAATGAAGAGCTTGAAGAGAAGACGGAACTTCTTGAATTTCAGAAAGATGAGATAGAAAAAACAAATTCTTCCCTTAAGATAAAGCAGAGAGAGGTTGAAGAGAAAGCCAGGCAGCTGGAACTTGCAACCAGGTATAAATCGGAATTTCTCGCCAACATGTCCCACGAGCTTAGAACTCCTTTGAACAGTCTGCTTATACTTGCAAATATGCTTGCAGAGAACGAAGAGAAGAATCTTACCCCTGATCAGGTTGAATCGGCAGCATCCATTCACAGGAGCGGGCAGAACCTTCTGCGCTTGATCAATGAGATTCTTGATCTTTCAAAGATCGAGGCAAAAAAAATTGAGCTGACCATTTCCAAGGTCAGCATTGAGAGAGTTGCTGCCAATTGCAAAGCAGAGTTTATGCACATGGCAAAAGAAAAAGGGATCAACTTTGAGATAGATGTAAAGGAAGATCTGCCGTCAACAATCTTTACAGATGAACTCAGGTTGGACCAGATTATCAGAAATCTTGTGGGCAATGCCATTAAATTCACTGAACAAGGGACGGTTTCTCTCATGTTTTCCAGGCCTGATCCAGATGTGAAATTTGATAGAAAAGAGCTGGGCCATGAAAAAACAATTGCCATTGGTGTTGCAGACACAGGTTCTGGAATTGCCAAAGATCAATTGCAGCTTGTTTTTGAGGCGTTTAAGCAGGTTGACGGGTCCATAAGCAGACGTCATGGAGGGACAGGTTTAGGTCTCTCCATATCCAGGGAGCTTGCCCTTCTTATCGGGGGAGAACTTAAAGTTGCCAGCACCCTTGGAAAGGGAACTGTTTTTACCCTTTATATTCCTGAAACATATGCTTTTTCTGATAAAAAAACTGTTTTGCCTTTTGAAAAGAGCGGAAAGGCAGAGCCTGGAAAAGCCCCTGAAGAGAGCAGGAGTCATCAATTGGAGAAAATTCCTGAAGAGAGCAGACGTCATCAATTGGAGAAAACCCCTGAAAAAGATGAGATTCAAAAGGAAGTTCCTTTAAAAAAAGAGGTGTATGCCAATGGCAAAACAATGCTGATTATTGAAGATGACAATGAATTTGCTGGTATTCTTGCCGATTTTTTTCAAAAAAACGGTTATGAAAGTATTATTGCATCGGACGGTGAAACAGGGATTAAATTTGTTGTGGAACATCAACCAACTGCCATCATTCTTGACATAGGACTGCCAGGGGTTGATGGATGGGCTGTTTTAAGTGAACTCAAAAATAATCCATCCACACGCCATATTCCAGTACACATCATGTCTGCCTTTGACAATACCAGAGAGGGGCTTGAAAAGGGGGCTGTGGGATACCTGACAAAGCCCGTTGATACCAAGGACCTTAAAAAAGCAATGGAGAGGATAGAGAATGTTCTGGCAAGTGATGTAAAAGAACTTCTCATTGTCGAGGATGACAAAGAGCTCCAGATTAGCATACTAAAGCTCATGAAGACCAATGATATCCATGCCGTTACCGTTGAAACAGGCAAAAAAGCTCTGGATCTGCTGAAAAAACAGAAATTCGATTGTATGATTCTCGATCCGGGGCTGCCCGATATCACAGGGTTTGAGCTGCTGGACATCATTAATGCAGATCCTGTTGTGGATAAAATTCCGGTGATCATCTATACTGGCCGGGATTTAAGCCATGAAGAGGCAGGAAAGCTTGAAAGATACTCATCCCGCATTGTTTTAAAAAGTGCTGTATCCATGGAAAGACTTCTGGATGAAACAGCCCTGTTCATGCATCGGGTGGAAAACGATATGCCGGAAAAGCATAAGAAAATGATACAGAGCTTAAGGGACCGGGAATCAATACTGTCAGAGAAAAAAGTGCTGCTGGTGGACGATGATATGCGTAATGCCTTTGCTATTAACAAGTTTTTAAAGTCCAGGGGCATGGAGGTCATGATTGCAAATAACGGAAAAAAAGCCCTTGATATTCTTGAGCAGGGCAAAGTGCCGGATATCATTCTTATGGATATCATGATGCCGGTGATGGATGGGTATGAAACCATGAGAAAGATCAGAAATCAGAAGCAATTCAGGAATCTGCCCATTCTTGCCCTGACTGCAAAGGCAATGGAATCTGATCGTGAGGAGTGCATCAAATGCGGGGCAAACGATTATCTGTCAAAACCGGTTGATACGTCAAAACTTCTGGCCATGCTCAGGGTATGGCTCTATTCCTGAAAACCATGGCAGCCAATAAATTTACTGGAGGATAATCATGGAAGAGTCTAACCCTATACCAAAAATACTCATTGTGGATGAT
>JAYEHB010000527.1:0-4256 GCA_034659375.1 Thermodesulfobacteriota bacterium | reverse complement strand
CCGAATTACTGGCAAACAATGAAGCATTTCACCGAATGCTCACCGAGGGGATTAAGGTTTCTTATTTTACTTACAACGCTTTCAATATTATTTCTGATGGACTGGAAGCAAAAGCAGGGGCTTTATCCGCCGGGTTGACCGGAAATTTGATGTTGCGTATTAATCCAGATATACATGCAGCGATTGCTACAATTTCTCAAGTTCAAGGTAAAAGCATAAATCAATGGGTTGGAGAAGTTTTGGATAAAGCAGTACAGATTTAAATTAAGAAAAGAAATGGGGTCGGGCCACGCTAATTGTCTGAAATATAGACAAATGTCTTCTAAAAAAGGGCTTAAAAACAGGCTTAGATTGGCATTTTTGACCCCAAAATTGGCGGTTTAAGAAAAAAAAAGGCAATAATTTCTTGTAAACCAGAGCCGTTTCAGGTATAGATGTTTAGGATTTCAGAGTTGAATTTTTGAATTTCAAGTAGAGTAGCATTTTTAAATGAAACGGAGTCTTTCTAATGGCCCGAGCAAAGCGACATTACCTTCCTGGCCATGTATGGCATATAACCCACCGGTGTCACAAAAAAGAGTTTTTACGAAAAAGGGGGGCAGACCACGTTTTTTTAGTCTGATAATTTACATTATGTAAACTTTTTGCTTTTTCTTCCTCCCCCCTTTTTCTCAATTTTTCACAAATCACCAAAATGAATTATGAATTATCAATTTTCAATTTTCAATTAATTTGTTCCTGCAATCAGGATATATGGCCGACGTTAGAACCAAACCCAACTTTTACCTTCCGCCGAGTAAATCACCTATACCTCCGAGAACAGAGCCTTCACCTTGACGGTTAGAACCAGCTTGAGGTGAACTGGCTAACATACGTCCTGCCAGTCGTGAAAACGGCAAGCTTTGCAGCCAGATTTTTCCGGGGCCTGTAAGTTTAGCAAAAAAGAGACCTTCACCACCAAATAACATTGTTTTGATGCCGCCGGCCTGCATAATATCAAAATCAATATCAGAAGTCATTGCTGCAAGACAACCTGTATCAACATGCAAAATTTCCCCGGCAGCGAGAGCTATTTCCTGTACAGCACCTCCAACATGCATAAATACCCAGCCATCTCCTTCTAATTTTTGCATGATAAAGCCTTCTCCACCAAAAAGACCTGTTAAAATACGGCGTTGAAAATGAATACCAATCTGCACACCTTTGGCAGCTGCGAGAAAACTATCTTTTTGACAAATGATTTTGCCCTGGTGATCACTGAGTTTAAGAGGAATAATTGTACCTGGAAAAGGAGCACCAAAAGCAACCCTGCCTTTGCCCTGTTTGTTTTGTGTAAAAACTGTAATAAACAAACTTTCACCTGTTAACAAACGTTGTCCCGCTCCGAGTAAACGGCTCATCAAACCCTTGGGCCGGTCATCTGCACCATCACCAAAAAGTGTTTTCATGTCAACACTTTCGTTTTTGTACATCATAGCTCCAGCTTCAGCAACTGCACTTTCTCCTGGATCAAGTTCTATTTCTAGATACTGCATTTCATGACCATAAATTTTATAATCTATACCTTCTGTAAATTCAGCAGTGCCAAATCCGCCGGAAGAGGTTCGGTCAATACTGGTGTCGGAAGATGTGCGGTCAATACTGCTTTGAGAAAAAACAGGTTCAGATCTGTTTTGTTGAATTACAGGGGCTTTTTGTACTTCTCTGACAGGTAAGTTAGTTGGCTTTTGTGACATAATATTGGCAGGAGGTGTGGGAAAAGGAGTCACGCCATCTTTTTTAAATTTCCATATTTCCATTACTTCATGGACAGGTTTCCAATCCTGAAAATCTGTTTTCCAACAATAAGCACCATGATTTTCACTGACAAAGGTTTTTGCAAGAGCAGTGGTTAATGGTCCTTTTACAGAATCACCAGTAGCAAGATACCATTCTGACATAACTACCTCCAAAGGTTAAAAATTAATCTTATTATAGATATCCCGACATGACTTGATACACCATCACTATTAATATTATGGTGCAATGAGTATCAGGTCATTTCAGGACTGCTATAATCATGTTCTGTTCCATAATCATGTTCTGTTCCAGAAAAAAAGGGTTTAACTTTAATACCATTGTGTTTCAGTTTTTTTATGATTTCGGTTTCTATCTTTTTATCAATGGGATCACAAATGATAAAAACTGGTTCTTTTAAGTTTTCATAGTTATAAAGGTAGTATTTTCCCAGAAAATCCATTCTGCTTAAAATTGATTTTCCATCTATCTTCCAGGGACTTAATGAAATCTGCTGAAAAAAAAGATTTTTATTGACCATGGTAAAACACGCAGCTATATCAACTGATTCACCTACGGCAAGGATTGTTCCTTTTTTGTATTTAAATGCTGATGACCATAATTCAGGATTAAGCAAAGCACTTGATTGAACAGAAAGAGCAGGACGCTTTTGGGGAAGGTACCAGTCTTTTAAAATTTTTTCAGTATTTTTTTTTTTTGCGGTTTTTGCTCTATCAGAGAGTTCAATATTTTCAAGCTCCTCAATATTTTCAGTGTTTACAAGGTTCTCGTCGGAATCATGCAAAATCAGAGGCTGCCCAGGGTTAACAGGCATATTTTCTAAAGGAAGCTGCATACTGTAAAAATTACAATGAATGTCTTTTTTATCTGTTATTGATAGAAAATTTGACTTTTGTTCTGGATTTCTAAAATCCATAAAGGCAAAACAGCGTACATGTTTTACTTTTAACCGGCAGCATAACTGAACAATTAAATTAAGAATAGTATTTCCGGTGGTAATTTCATCTTCAACTATCCATATCTCCTTAATTTTACAGTCAGGAACCGGAAGGATATGATCAGGACCATGGGAATGTCTCTCTTTAAAAGTAATTCCATGTAATATCCTGCGGGTTGAATAAATAATATGGGTCTTTATATTTTGTTTAACAGCCTCAATGTGCATTAAAAGAGATGGTATAATACCTGATTCAGTTAAACCGACAACCAATATTTCATCTTTTGCACAATTATCTGTAATTGTTTTATCAAGTAATTCTGATAAATAATCACTGCACTGCATAAAATCTGAATTTGAAGCTGGATGCAGTTTGCCAAGACATGAAAATGTAAAGGCTTCATCTCTAAGCGGGTTATTATCTCGTTTCAGTTGATAAAAATTCTGCAATGATTTTCCTTTTATATTTTGGTTGCTGCCCTTCAGGGTATTGTGGCCGGAAGCAGAGAACCATGCTCCGGCCAGTTTCTGCCCTTCAGGGTATGCCGGTTACGTGTGACCTTCAGGTTATATTTTTTTACCAGCCGCCTGTCAGACTGTTGGCAGCTCTGTTCAATGTTTCTCCAATACCACCGGGCTGCCGCAAAATTTCAATAAAAAAACTTGCTGGTTTTGCCAAAAATGAATTACCGCCATTTAGATAATCTGCGGCACCAAGTGCATAGAGAATAAACAATATATAAAGCACACCCAGAACAATAACATGCTTCATATTCAGTTCTTTGTTGAAATAATAGATTGCAACTGTAATTACGGTTACAATTAGCAGCATTATCCTGATATCTATAAAAGTTGGACCGGCTTCAATAAAATTTATTTTTTGACCAGTGACCAAAAGAAATACAGCAAGAGGAAGCCCCATACTAACGGTAATATCAAATATATTAGATCCAAGCGCATTTGATAAAGCATCGTCATAGTTCCCTTTTCTAGCATCTTTAATTGAAATTATGGTATCTGGCACACTGCTTGCTGCTGCAACGAGAATTAATGCAATAAACAGAGGATTAATCTGCATTGCATTGGCTATTTCCTTACATCCTTCAACCAAACCAGCACAAGCCCCGGCAATAATAAGTGTAGAAAATAATAATAGCATCCAGCTGCGGCTTGTACGCCCTTGTTCTGATTTAAATTGAAACCTTTCAAACCACAACAATGAATCTTCGTCATCTTCCTGGTTATCTTCTTCGTGGTCTTGTTCCCCATTATCACCTTTTTTCATAGAAAACAGAGTATATGAAAGATAAATGAGATAAAAACCCGTAAAAAGCCATCCATGCCAATGAGTTATATAATCACTGGACAACAAAACCAAAAGTAATATTTCTGCTCCAATAAGAAAAAGGCCGTCTCTTAGAATCGCTTTTTTATTTGTTTTTATTCCTTTTATGCCCATGGCTATAACTACCCAGATGACTAACATGGGGATAATGATACTATTGAAAATAGCTGATCCTGT
>JAYEHB010000526.1:0-4269 GCA_034659375.1 Thermodesulfobacteriota bacterium | reverse complement strand
CCATTTTCAAGGAACCGTGATAAAATTATTTTCATGAGCGTGCGTGATGCTGAAATGACAAAATATACCGCAAACTCAATGCTTGCAACAAAGATCTCTTTTATGAATGAGATTGCAAATATTTGTGAACATCTTGGGGTTGATGTTGAGAATGTGAGAAAAGGAATAGGTTCTGATTCAAGAATAGGTTATTCTTTTATCTATCCAGGCTGCGGGTATGGAGGGTCATGTTTTCCAAAGGATATAAAAGCTTTGATAAGAACAAGCATTGATTGCGGGTTTGAACCTGAACTGTTAAATGCTGTGGAGCAGAGAAATCATCTTCAAAAACAGACTCTTTCCCGGAAGATATTTCGCCGTTTTGGTGAGGATCTTTCAGGTTTGTCTTTTGGCGTCTGGGGGCTGGCATTTAAACCAGGCACAGATGATATGCGGGAAGCGTCTGCTGTTGTCTTGATAAACGACCTTGTAAAAGCAGGTGCGGCTGTAAAAGCATATGACCCTGTTGCCATGGAAGAGGCAAAAAAAATGTTCCCCAGAGAGTTGTTTGATCAGGGCAGGATTGTTCTGACAGACCAGCAGTATGATGTTTTAGAAGGTGCCGATGCCATGATTCTTGTGACTGAATGGAAATCTTTCAGGCAGCCGGATTTTAATAGTATGAAGAAAAGTATGAGGCAGTATCTTATTTTTGATGGAAGAAATCAGTATGATCCCGAGGAGGTTCAGGAAGCAGGCTTTGAGTACTTTGGTATTGGCAGGTGAAGACAGGCTGTGGCTGATTTTTTTACTTGACTTTTGAAACCAATAAGTTCAGATTAAAAGTCGGACATGAGGGGTGGCCCAGGCTCACATGTTTTCAATTTTTTTTGCATGTAGTTTTTTTTTGAAATCAGGAAAAATACTAAAATAATAATTTATTAAAGAATGGAGGATTATTATGCAGACAAAGAGAAGCCTTTTAGTGATGTTCATTGCAGCACTTTTGCTATTTTCGTTTTCAGCACCTGTTCTTGCAGCTGATGGAAAAATTAATATTAACACTGCAACTCAAAAAGAGCTTTGTGCCTTAAAGAGAATCGGCCCTAAATATGCAGCCCGTATTGTACAGTATCGCAAAGATAATGGAAATTTCAAAGCTCCCGGGGATATTCAAAAAGTAAAGGGAGTCGGTCCTAAAGCATTTGAAGCGAACAAGGATGTAATTGTTGTTGGAGATGAATAAATTTGAATTTCAAGGTTCTTAGGGTCCCTGAAAAAAAATAAATCTACAGTCCGGCTTGCCTTTTAACTTGTCTCAGGCGTTGCACCAAAGGGTACATATTTCAATATGCTCCCTTTGGTACGCCTTGAAGACAAGTTAAAATTCTGTGCCGTTTGTGCGGATTTATTAATTTCCGTGACCCTTAATTCCTGATTTCCCAAAAGGTATGTGTACCTTTTACTTGATAATCAGATTTATTGTAGTATTATTAAAAACCATGCTGTTTTGTTACGGTGTGGTTTTTTTATATACAGAAAATAGGGAGAATTTAAAAATTGAGTGTATCAAAGGCATATGCCAAAAGGTCTTTTTTTGTAGTATTTTTATTTATGGGTTTTCTGATGTTATTAGTGGATACTGGACTTTATTTTGGTATTGACCGGCTGCTGGGGATACTTCCACCAGGTTCAGGAACAGAAGCAAAGATACAGAGTTTATCTGATTTTGCAGTAGTTCTGAATATACAGAATCTGTCTGATTTGGCAGGGCTCCTTGAAATATTATCAGCCAGATTTGTACCATGGGTTGTCCCTTTTTCAGCTGCTTTTTTTGTTTTGTTTGGATTGATTCTGTGGTTTGTTCTCAAAGGCACAGTTTCAGGGCTGTTTAAGGTGAGCGGTTCTGCCCCGGAAAAGAGAGAAGAAAAAAAGGGAAAAGAGAGTCTTGCAGACAAGAGACTTGAACAGGAGAGAAAAAGACGTATTTTCCTTCATTTTCTTTCTGTTCTGCAGCGTGAAGGTCGTCTGCTTGATTTTTTTAATGAGGATCTTGATCTGTATGAAGATGAACAGATCGGGGCTGCTGTAAGAAGTATACAGGAAGATTGCAAAAAGGTTGTAAACAAGTATCTTGCACCAAAACCTGTTATTGACAGGGAAGAGGGGGATGAAATTGATATTGAGCCGGGGTTTGATCCTGATTCTGTGAAACTTACCGGCAATGTAACCGGTGAACCTCCCTTTAAGGGTATTTTAAGGCATAGAGGATGGAAAACCGGTAGAAAAGAGATGCCAACACTTTCTGATGTGCTTGATTCTTCAGTTATAGTTCCTGCTGAAGTCGAAATTGAATAATAGAAGATAATTAAGAGGTATATTTCAATGGATCAGGTTAAATATATTGTTGGGATAGATCTTGGAACAACAAACAGTGTTGTTGCATATATTGATACTGCAGGTGCAGATTCTGAAAAAGCAGATAACAATGAAATAAGAATTTTTCAGATCCCCCAGCTTACCCAGGCAGGTGTTCGGGAAAAAAGGGATACTCTTCCTTCATTTCTCTACCTTCAGGAAGGGCATGAAGTTGCAACTCCGGCTTTTGAGCTGCCCTGGAGCGATTCAGGAAAAATTACAGCAGGAGAGTTTGCAAGGGAACGGGGAGCTGAGGTTCCACATAAACTGGTTTCCTCAGCAAAATCATGGCTCTGTAATACTGCTGTTGACAGGGACTCTTCTATCCTGCCCTGGGAGGGGTTGGAAAATATTGAAAAGATTTCACCTGTCCAGGCATCCTGCACAATTCTTTCCCATATAAAGGATGCATGGAATTATGAAATGGCAAAAGGAGATAATTCCCTTAATCTGGAAAACCAGGAGATTTATCTCACTGTTCCTGCATCATTTGATGCTGTTG
Organism: Thermodesulfobacteriota bacterium; assembly: GCA_034659375.1. GTDB lineage: Bacteria > Desulfobacterota > Desulfobacteria > Desulfobacterales > Desulfobacteraceae > DATFJZ01. Next base: position 1,370 of record JAYEHB010000526.1, on the reverse strand, counting down.
CAAGGCAGTTAACAGTAAAAGCGGCAACAATGGCAGGGCTTGATAATATTGTTCTAATTGAAGAGCCCCAGGCTGCATTTTATTCCTGGATTGACAAAACAGGGGATAAATGGCGTGATAAAGTAGAAAAAGGTGATCTGGTTCTTGTGTGTGATATTGGCGGCGGTACAAGTGATTTCAGCCTTATTGAGGTTCAGGAGGGTGATGGCGGTAATTTAGAACTTGAACGTGTTGCCGTGGGAGACCATCTTCTCATAGGTGGTGATAACATTGATCTGTCGCTTTCCTACTCTCTTTTTTCTCTGCTTAAGAAAAAAGGTCAAAAACTTGATTCATGGCAGATGCGCGGGCTTGTCCACTCCTGCAGAAAGGCTAAGGAGACTCTTTTTTCTGACAATGGAAGCAGTAATTATCCTGTTACAATTCTTGGAAGAGGTTCAGGTTTAATCAAGGGTACTATAAAAACAGCACTTGAGTATGAGGATATTGAAAAAATAGTTTTAGACGGCTTTTTTCCAAAATGCAGACTTGAAGAGAGACCGGCAGTTTCAAAGACAGTAGGCATGAAGGATTTTGGCCTGGCCTATACAGCAGATCCTTCCATCACCCGCCATCTTGCAAAATTTATTTCATCATATCTTGATGACCAGGGAGAGGTGAGGCTTCCAAGTGCTGTGGTTTTTAATGGTGGAGTGATGAAATCCTCTGTTCTTAGAAAACGTGTCATGGAAACCATTTCAGCCTGGAAAGAAAATTTTGACCAGAGCGAAATCAGGCAGATTGAATCAGAAGATTTTGATCTTTCTGTGGCATGGGGTGCAGCATATTTTGGAATGGCTGCAAAAGGAGATGGCATCCGCATTCGGGGAGGTCTTGGTCGTTCCTATTATATGGCAATTGAAGCAGCAATGCCTGCTGTGCCTGGCATGTTGCTGCCCACGAGGGCTCTTTGCATAGCTCCCTTTGGCATGGAAGAGGGTTCAGAAGCCAAAAGTAAGAACAGGCTCTATAATCTTGTTGTGGGAGAAGATGTCAAGTTTGATATTATGACATCCTCCACAAGACATAATGACGTGGTTGGAGATGTGCTGGATAACTGGGAAGACCATGATATTGCAGAACTCTCATCAATAGAAACCAGGCTTGAAGGAGAGGATGGAGACTTAGTACCTGTAACCTTTGAAGTTAAACTCACAGAGATAGGTACTTTAGATTTCTTTGCCTGCTCAAGGGATGATGACAAAAAATGGCGTCTTGAGCTTAATGTCCGTTCTCAAAACAGCTGACAAAGGGTTTTTTTGAATTATGAATTATGAATTGTTAATTATGAATTGTGAATTGTGAGTTGTTAATTGTTAATTTTGAATTGT
>JAYEHB010000525.1:0-4274 GCA_034659375.1 Thermodesulfobacteriota bacterium | reverse complement strand
AAATGGCTCCGCAATCTGCCATGTAGGGAAAGACAACAGAGTCAAAGGTTAAAGTTCCAATAATACTGCCGGGATTGTCAAGCTCGTTAAAAAGTCCTTTGATTATGGCAAAGACACTCTTAAAGGTTGTGTTTAATTCTGCATCATCACTCAAAGATGCGGGAGCTGTGGTTTTTCCATCATCAGTCAAAGGTGCCGGTGCTTCTGCATCGGCAATTGGATTTTTGGAAAAATAGTAATCAAGGGATGCAAGATGAATAAATCCATTGATTTCTCTGTATTTCTCTTTAAGCTCTAAAGTGCGCTTTTCAGCGTTTTTAATATCAGTTAAATCAAACTCAAAATCCACAGATTCGCCTGGACCAACCGTGATAACTTTTCCTTTTTTCTCTTTTATCAGTTTAATGATCTTTTTGGAAAATCCATGGCTGTCCGGTGTGACAATAAAGGTCTTGCCTTTAAAATTATTTTTGCTGGTTTTATCTGTTTTGTTCTTCCTCTTTGACAGAACACCAGGCATCCTGGTCTCTTTTGTCCTTACAATCAGCCTTTTGATTGGAGAGGCCGGATCGGGAAACTGATCTTCTTCATCTGTTGAAATAGCTGCCAGGACTCTCTCTTCTGCAGGCTGATTCACTACCTCTCCTGTTAAGCCCTGCTTATGTTCCTGCCTGGCTGTTTTAGATGAATCAGGTTTGCCGCCCCCTTCAGGTTTGCCGCCTCCCCCAGGAGGAGTCTCATCCGGTGTTGTCATGGAATCAACATAGGCACTAAGTTTTGCAATGGTGTTTAAGTCTCTCAGTTTTAGATCTTCAGGAACTTTAAAACCAAAGTGAGAAGCCGCCTTTGCAAAGATCTCCACCTGCTTGACAGTATCAATGCCAAGATCAGCTTCAAGGTCAAGATCGTCCTCTAACATGTCGGTTGTGTAACCTGTCTGTTCGGCAATGATCTCTTTGACCTTTGCCATGGAACCTGTGTTGTTTTGCGTCTTTGACTCCATGGAATCTGCAGTATTTGAGCCTGAACCTGTAATTTCAGCAGATTGCGGAGAACTCTCCTCTGCACCATGGGTGGGGGCTTGTTCCTCTCTGTTTTTTTCTTCTGCTCCCTGACCTGGGATACCTGTTTTATCCTCAATATATGATGTAAGTTTTGCAATTGTGTTTAAGTCTCTCAGCTTTAGATCTTCGGGAACTTTAAAACCAAAGTGAGAAGCCGATTTTGCAAAGATCTCCACCTGCTTGACAGTATCAATTCCAAGATCAGCTTCAAGGTCAAGATCGTCCTCTAACATGTCGGTTGTGTAACCTGTCTGCTCGGCAATGATCTCCTTTATCTTTTCCATGGAACCTGCAGAATTTGAGCTGCTGCCCTGCATGGCTTGATTTGCATCAGCCATGGCTTCTGGATTTTTGACCCCGGCTTGAGATTTGTTCAGTGTTTTGTCTCTTTGACCCTGGGTTTTTTCCTCTGACTCCCGGCTTTGAGGTGTTGTTGATTCCTGGATCTTTAACTCCTCAACAGGCAAAGCTATTGTTAACCGGCCACTCTTTTCTGATTCCTGATCAGTCATCACACAGAGAGTATTATCCAGGATTTTAAGTTGAGGATTCTCTGCCCCTGTGATTCTCTGCAGCCACATCTTGTATTGAAGATTGTTTGTAAATTCATTTTCCTCAATTCTTTTTACAAAGAGAAAAGCAAGATGTGAGCCAAAACCTGCAGCAAGATGAAGTCCATATTCAATATTACTCTCTTTTCTGCTGCTGAAGTTCAGCTCCTTAAAGTGGTCTGGTATGCTTTTAAGGTTTGCAATGGGCGGAGACTGTCTTTTCTGAAGAGCCTTGACCATAACCACATCTTCAATGGCAGCTCCCAGTGTATGACCTGTAAATCCCTTTGTGTTTGATATGGAGATATTTTTAAGGTGGTTGTGAAAAGTTGCTTTAAGTGCGGAAACTTCAGCATCTGCACTTCCTCCCCTGGCAGGTGTGTAGGTCTCATGGGACATGAATAAAAGTTTATCTGCATAATCCTTTTTTTTCAGATCATGCTGTTTTTCAACTTTTGATATAAACTTTGTCATCTCTTCAGTCATATGGGGAACATCAATATTATATGTATGATAGGCAGAGTTTGCCATATGTGTGCCTAATATCTCTGCCTGACCGTTCATACCCCTTGATTTTACAGTTGATTCATTTTCAACAATTACACCAACTGCTCCGCTGCCGAGAATTGTTCCGTTTCTCTCTGTATCAAAGGGCTTTGCAGCTTCAGAAACCCTTTTTTTCACTGTTGCAGCACCAAGGGCAAGAAAACCTGATCCTATCCACTGGTTCTGGGCAGGGGATGTTGCATTTTCTCCTCCAACCACAATAACTCTTTTACATCTTCCAACCCTGATCCAGTCCTCGGCAATGCCTATTGCCTGGGTTGTTGATGCACATGCACTGGAGATGAGAGTATTGGGCCCCTTTGCCCTGACAAGCTGGGCAAGGTGGGCAGAGCCTAATGGGCATAGATTGGAGAGCAGGCTTCTGTCAAACTTGTATGGGCCAAGCTCCTCTCTTTTTCTTCCCTTGATTTTAAAGAACCAGTCAGTGATCTGTTCTTTGACATTATTATTATCCTTTATGTTTTCCATGAGATAAAAATAGATGTTTTCAAACTCTTCGTAGGGTTTTAGATATAGTTTGTCATAGAGATATTTTTCCATCTCATTTACCAGGGTTTCAGTGCTGGGAAAGAGAGATGTTACTATAACGCCTGTCTCCTGCTGCATCTCCTTTGGAAGGGCAAAACCGTCGGGGATCATATGTCTCCCCGTGGAAGATTTTTTATATTGCATTACAAGGGGAATACCGGCATCTTTTAAAGCTTCAATACCGGCTGCCACGGCAAGGGACATGCTGATATCATACTCAGCCTTGATTCCGTATTCATCGGTTAAGTTAAAGTATCCCAGTTGACCTGCAAGATGAATCACATCTTCGGTTTTTGTTATCTCCACAAATCTGGCATTTCCATCGGGTTGTTTAAAAAGGCGTGTAATGTTTTTATCTGCAATTTTATTCTGCTCTTCAATGGTTAAAGGTTCTATAAAATTGTGGCCGTCAAGTATCTTGTCAAAGTTGTTTGAATCAAAAACCCTTTTTGTCTTGCCTGGAAGTCCAACTGATACTCCTGCAATTACGATTTTTTCAGTGTTAAAATTAAATTTTTCAACGGCCTCCAGGGCAGCCTGTTGTTTCTGGCGGAGGAACTCGTCATAAATCAGTTTTTCTGTAAGCTCGCTGTTCTTCTTTTTAAATGCATTAAAATCATCTTTTAGTAGATCCCCTGATCTGTAAATTCTGGCGCCGGCAGGTACGGCCGAAGATTCATACGTAAGAGAGCTGGTATCTTGTCCCGGCAGTATAGCCTTATTTTCAGCTCTTTTTCTTGTAAATATTGAAGAAAAGGATTTTAAGTAGTTTATGCACTCATCAAAGGATTTAATCTCTCCTTTTTTAACATCAATGGTAACAGCACTTTTGTATTGTGCAATATTGATGTTTTTTAAAAGATTGGAAAGAAGCCGTGAAGGACCAATTTCAATATAATGGGTTTTGCCTGATTTATACACTGATTCAATGGATTTTATAAATTCCACAGGAGATATGATCTGGGTTGCAAGAAGATCCTTAACAGCTCTTCTATCTTCGGGGTAGGGTGCTCCTGTAACATTGGAGATAATCCTTGAAAAACTTACTTCATTAAAGGTGATAGCTGCAAGGTAGTCCCGCAGCCGTTCACTTGCCTCTTTAAAAAGAGGAGTGTGAAAGGCTCCTGAAAGGTTGAGTTTTTTGTATACAATATTTTTGTCACTTAAAAACTCGCAGAAATTATCCAGAACATCTGCATTTCCCGATACTGCAGTCTGGTTTTCACTGTTTTTGTTTGTTATATAGATATTTGCAAGAGACGATTCCCTGATAAGAGCGGAACTCTCTTTTTCATTTTTAAAGACAACCATTATTTTGCCAGGGGTTTTTTCAGCTGCCTCTTTCATGAGATCTGACCGTTTTATGATCAGTTTCATGGCATCATCAAAATCAAGCATTCCACTGCAGAAGAGGGCAGTGTATTCGCCTATACTGTGACCAATGAAAAAATCGGGGTTAAACCCCTGGGAGTTAAGCTTGTCAAAAAGAGCAGCAGAGGCGAGAAATACTGCGGGCTGTGTATTTTCTGTCAGATTTAGCCTTTGATCCTCTTTAAACATCATA
>JAYEHB010000524.1:0-4285 GCA_034659375.1 Thermodesulfobacteriota bacterium | reverse complement strand
GAGGCTTCAATGCTGAAATGGTCAGGAGTATAGGTCTGCATAATCACCTCTCCTCTCATTTTTCCCCTGCCCGCCCTTCCAGCCACCTGGGCAAGAAGCTGAAAAGTTCTCTCTCCTGCCCTGAAATCTGGAAAATTCAGAGAAAGATCAGCACACACCACACCAACCAGTGTAATAAATGGAAAATCATGCCCCTTTGCAAGCATCTGGGTTCCCACAATAATGTCCACTGTCCGGTTTTTCACTTTTTTCAAAATGCTTATAGTTGCACCTTTTTTCGAACCTGTATCCTGATCAAGCCTTGCAATCCTGGCATCGGGAAAAAGTGTTTTCAGCATCCCCTCTATCTTTTCGGTTCCAAAACCAAGGGGCTTGATCTTTGAAGAACCGCAATGAACGCATTTAACTGCCAGGGAAGATGAAAACCCGCATAAATGGCACCTGAACTCATTTCTATCCTTGTGCAGGGTCATTGTAAGGTCGCAAAACCTGCATTTAACAGTCTCTCCACAGGATTCACACACAGGAAATGTGGCAAACCCTCTTCTATTGAGAAAAATCAAAGCCTGATTTCCATTATCAAGGGTTTTTCGTATCTCCTTTGAAAGCTCGGGTGTGATGATTTTTTCCCTGCCCCTAAAGTCCTTGTACTTTTTCAGATCCACCAGGGTAATTTCAGGTAAAGGGTGCCGGTTAACCCGGTTTTCCAGTTTCAGTTCATGAAATCTGCCTTCACACACATTAAAATAGGATTGCACACTGGGTGTTGCAGAACCCAAAATAACTGGAATTTTATCAAATTTTGCCCTGACTACAGCAAGATCCCTTGCATTGTATCTAAGACCACTCTCCTGTTTGTAAGAAGTATCATGCTCTTCATCAACAATTATAATACCTAAATTTTCAATGGGTGCAAAAATTGCAGATCTTGCTCCAATTACAATAAAAGCCTTCCTGCCCATGATCCTTTTCCACTGATCAAGAAGTTCTCCCTTGGATAAGCCTGAATGGAGCACTGCAATTTTATTTCCAAATCTTGCCCGAAACCTTCTCTCTGTCTGGGAGATCAAAGAGATCTCCGGTACAAGAACAATGGCACCCTGGCCCCGGTTAGCAGCTTCTGCCACAAGATTCATATAGACTTCAGTCTTACCGCTTCCTGTGACTCCAGAGAGAAGATATCTTTTAAAACCGCTGTCCATTTCATTTTTTACATTGTCTACAACCTGATTTTGCTCATTGGTCAAATCCGGCGGGATATCAGGCTCAACCGGATCTCCAAATGGATCACGAAACACCTGTTTTTCAATTATTTTAAGAAACCCGGCCTGGGAAAGAAGTTTTGCAAGCCTTGGAGCTGTGGGGATCTCCTGTTTTAATCTTTTTAAGGAGATCTCTTTTTTCTCTTTTACAAGAGACAGCAGATCTTTACGCTTTTTTGAAAGTTTTTTTTCTTCCAAAGGATCATTGTCAGCAGCTAAAATAAATTTCTCTTTTTTCATGCGGACCTGATCCTGTTTAAGCTGACTTGCCACAGATACCAACCCCTGTTGTGTCATTTTTCTGACAAGGAGATTAATTCCTGGATTTTTATCTTTTGCTGCAATACTTTTAAGGGGGAGAGCGCCTTTGTGCATAAGGATCTCGATTATTGTGGATTCTCCAGGAGTAAGCCCTCCCTGTTCCTGCTCTTTTAATCCCTTTGGGGTAACTGAAACAAAAGAGACATCATATCTGTTAAGACCCACAGGCAGGGCTGTTTTTATAACCTCTCCAATGGGATGAATATAATAATCAGACAGCCATTTAAAAATTTGGATCATGGATTGAGGAAAAAGAGGAGCATCATCAAGAAGATCAAGAATCAGTTTAACATTATACCCATTACTCTTATCCTGCCGGGAAAGAATATATCCTGTAACCCTGCGCCTGCCAAAGGGAACAAGAACCCTCATGCCGGGCATAGCTTCCCTGTCAAGATGCTCGGGAGCCTTGTATATATATGTGCCGTGTACGGGAAGTGCAACAGCAACTTCTATGAACTCAGAATTTTCCATGGCCATGTTTGAACATAAAAAAACAAAAATATCAATATTCATTTTTCTTGACTGCAACACATGTTTTTTTATAGTATAAGAAGATTTTATCAATTCCCAAATAACTGCCACGGGCAGCCTTGGTGGTCTAAGTCTGCACACAACAAATGATGAAAGTTACACTCCTGGTTTGCCAGGACTTTCATATAACCGGCACGGTCGGAGCGTGGTTTCCGCATCGGCCACAATACCCTAAAGGGCAGAAACCAAAATATGGGTCGAAGATGCGAAGCCAAGTCATGCGATTGCAGTACGTTGGAAGAATTTTCATATAAAAACTGTTAAAGGAGGAATTATGGCTGTATATGTAGCGGATCATCCACTTATCAAACATAAATTAGGTCTGATGAGGAAAAAAGATATCTCAACCAAAGATTTCAGGGATCTTTCATCTGAGGTGGCAAGGCTTCTTACCTATGAGGCAACAAAGGATCTTGAAACAGAACAAAAAACCATCCAGGGATGGGCTGGTGCTGTTGATGTTGAAAAAATCAAAGGGAAAAAAATAACAATTGTACCGATCCTGAGAGCCGGAGTTGGAATGATGGACGGAGTATTAGATCTTATTCCTTCTGCAAAGGTGAGTGTTGTGGGGTTTTACAGAGATGAAAAGACCCTGCAGCCAGTGGAATATTATGTAAAAACTGCAAGTGCCATGTATGAAAGAACTGCTCTTCTTCTTGATCCCATGCTGGCAACCGGGGGAACTCTTATTGCAACCATAGATCTTCTTAAAAAAGCGGGATGCACCAGGATCAAAGGACTTTTCCTTGTTGCCGCACCTGAGGGGATTGCAAAGGTTGAAAAAAAACATCCAGATGTGGATATCTATGTGGCATCTGTTGATGACTGCCTCAATGAGATAGGGTATATCCTTCCAGGCTTAGGTGATGCAGGGGATAAAATCTTTGGAACAAAATAGCGGCATTTTTTTAAAAGAATTAAAACTTAATAATCTCATTATATCACATAAATTCCAGGAGTAAATAAATGGCTCAATCCTTTGATTCACCAACTGATTACAATTTTAGAGTAAAAGATTCCGTGTTGGGAGCACAGATGCTTTTTGTAGCCTTTGGTGCTTTGGTTCTGGTTCCGCTTCTCACAGGTCTCAACCCCAATGTGGCACTTTTCACAGCAGGAGCAGGGACTCTGATTTTTCAAATCATCACAAAGGGAAAAGTTCCTATTTTTCTGGCATCATCATTTGCCTTTCTTCCTCCCATCATGTACGGGGTAAAAACCTGGGGAATTCCCGGTACAATGTGCGGCCTCTGCGCAGCGGGCTTTGTCTATATCGGCTTAAGTTTTCTCATAAGATGGCAGGGAAGTGATGTGATTAAAAGAATTCTGCCCCCTGTTGTAACAGGGCCTGTAATAATGGTTATAGGACTTGTTCTCGCACCTGTGGCAGTGAATATGGCCATGGGCAGGGCCGGAGACGGTTCCATTGAACTCTTTCCTGAAAAAACAGCCATGATAATCTCACTTCTAACACTTACAGCAACAGTTTTAATATCCATACTTGGAAAAGGACTCTTAAAGCTGATCCCAATACTGTGCGGAATCATTGCAGGCTATACACTCTCTCTCTTCTTTGGTCTTGTTGATTTTTCTCCCGTTGCAAAGGCACCCTGGCTTACCATGCCTGATTTTGTTTTTCCTGAGTGGAATCTCCAGGCAATTTTATACATTGTTCCCATTGCCCTGGCACCTGCAATCGAACACGTTGGAGATGTTCTTGCCATAAGCGGGGTTACAGGAAAAGATTATATAAAAGACCCCGGCATTAAAAACACCATGTTAGGTGACGGCATTGCAACATCATTTGCATCTTTTATTGGAGGCCCTCCCAACACAACATACTCTGAAGTTACAGGAGCAGTTGCTCTAACAAAAATCTTTAACCCTGCAGTAATGACCTGGGCTGCCATCACTGCCATGATTCTGGCCTTTGTTGGTAAAATAGGAGTTCTTCTCCAGACAATTCCATCCCCTGTAATGGGTGGCATCATGCTTCTCTTGTTTGGAGCAATCATGGTAATCGGGCTGAACATCCTTGTAAAATCCGGTGAAGACCTGACAGAAGCCAGAAACCTCTCCATAGTGGGACTGATCCTTGTCTTTGGTATTGGCGGCATGAGTTTTTCCGCAGGAGAATTCACTCTTCAGGGAATTGGACTTGCAGG
>JAYEHB010000523.1:0-4288 GCA_034659375.1 Thermodesulfobacteriota bacterium | reverse complement strand
ACGTACTCTCTCTTTTGGATAGATAGCTCTCTTACCCTGTTGCAGCATGGAATCAGAAACATCAGATGCATAGATAGTAAATGAAAATGAGTTGGCCAGCAATTGAACCGCCAGGGAAAAAGCCTCTTCCCCGCTGGATGAAGCAGCACTCCATATTTTTAAGGGTTTTCTATTATCCAGGGTTTTAATAATAAACTCACAGTGCTTGTTTTCCCTGAAAAAAAAAGTGTGATTGGTTGTGGTTGCATCTATAAAATTACTGAATTCATTCTGGTTACTTGATATCAGGCTGATATAATCAGATACAGAAGATGTTTTTGTCATCCGCATTCTTTTGGCCACCCTTGCAACCAGAAGAGTGTATTTTTTATCATTGAGAACAATGCCTGATTCTTTGTAAACAATTCTGGAAAATTTTTTAAACTGCGGCGGAGTGATGTTAAGTTTAGATACCATAATATATTTCCATTGGTAAGACTACAATAGTTTAAACGGACTTTCATATAAAAAACGAGAGAAAGTCATGTTTTTTCCAAAAGAGAAACGGCTTTCTGGGCAATGGTGTCAATATCCTGGACATGATCAACAGCACCAATATTTATTGCCTCCTTTGGCATTCCAAAGACAACAGAGGATTGTTCATCCTGGGCAATATTAACTGCACCTGCTTTTTTCATGGAAAGCATTCCCGCAGCACCATCTTTACCCATACCGGTAAGAATGATACCAAGGGCATTGGCCCCGGCATATCTGGCAACGGATTTAAACAGCACATCGGCTGCCGGTCTCTGATAGTGGACAAGGGGGCCGGTTTTAACATCCACATAATATCTGGCACCACTTCTTTTAAGAAGCATATGATAATTGCCCGGTGCTATCAGTACCTGGCCGTTTGTAACAGTATCTCCATTCTTTGCTTCTGCAACACTCATCTGGCACAGTTCATCCAGTCTTTCGGCAAATGATGTTGTAAACTGGGCTGGCATATGCTGGACAACCACAACACCGGGAGAATTTCCCGGCAGCATGGTCAGTACTTTTCTTATGGCTTCTGTTCCGCCGGTTGAAGCACCAATTGCTATGATTTTATTGGTTGTGACTGAAAGGGCCTTTGATTCAATGGCGGCCATTGGTTTATTCCCGGTTTTATCCGTGGACAGAGAAATCAATTTTGCCCCGTAAACCGCCTTGATTTTTTCCCCCAGTTGAATACTCATATCACCCACTGAATAAGCAGCACTGGGCTTTGCAATAACTTCAAGGGCACCAAGAGAAATTGCTTCCAGGGCAATTTTACTTCCCCTGGCAGTTAAAGAGCTGACAATGATAACAGGAAGAGGATAGTGCTTCATAAGCTTTTTTAAAAAGGTTATGCCGTCCATACGGGGCATTTCAATATCAAGGGTAATCACATCTGGTTTCAGTTGAACAATTTTATCCCTGGCAACATAAGGATCAGGTGCTGTCCCGACAACCACGATTCCTTTCTGCTTAGACAATTGTTCTTTAAATACCTTTCTTACAACTGCAGAATCATCTACAACCAGAACTTTGATATCATGGGGCATATAAATTCTCCTTATTCAGAAACGAAGTTATCACACTCAGTACGCATTTAAACCAGATCCTAAGGAGACTATAACGCAGTTATATTAATTGCCATCATGGATTGAGGAGTCTCTATAATAGTAAACAACCCTGATTCCACAATTTTAGAGTCCTTAATCACTTTTGGTATCTTCAGCTCAAAAGGAACTTTTGAATCTACTCTACTCAATGCATTACCGCAGATCATGTTCAATGTTTCCGTTAATGTACCCTCAACATGCTCATTTTCAAGGTGTTCCAGGGATTCACCCATGAAGTTTTCCGTCATCTCAAAAAGAAGGTCTTCAGGGATTAAAAGTGTGACGTATCCTGAAAAATCACCGGAGAATTCCAGCTGGCAAATCATATTGGGCTTATTTTCATCCAGTTTACTCTGACTTAACGTTGATTCTTCTTTAAATTCAACGGGCAGATAGAACATGGTCTCCATAACTTCAGAAATCGAAGTCTTCATCGCTGTCATCAAGATCTTCATCATAGCTTGCCTCTCCAAGAATATCGGTTATTAAATCCCTGATGGTTTCAGGGGTAAAGGGCTTGGTGATATATCCTGCTGCACCGCACTCCATGAACTCTTTGATTCTGGCTTCATTGCCCTCTGTAGAAATGACAACTACGGGAATATCCTTAAAAAGGTCATCTTTTTTAATATTTTTGATAAAATCCAGACCATTCATGACAGGCATATTGTAATCAGTGATTACAATATCAATCCAGTCATTTTTCATGAGCTCAAGTGCTGCTTTGCCATTGGCAGCGTCATGGAAGTCTGAATTCCCATAGCCGGCAGCCTTGAATGTTCTTTTTATCACAGAACGCATGGGCAATGAATCATCCACTATTAATATTGAATATGACATTGTTTTTTTCCAACTCCCTAATTTAAACAATATGTAACAACTCTTCAATCTCCTGCATGTTAATGCCAAACTCTGCAATAATCATGGAGATATCATCTGCTGAGACACCAAGCTCCTCCATGACCTGACTTTTAAACCGGTATGAAAGCCCGTCCGAGCCCACACCGCTTCCCACCATCATACATATGCAGTCAGCAAGATAGACAGCAGCAATTTCTTTATCTTTGATCATGGTTTCATCGGACAAATGATGATGCCTGATAATTTTAATCATTCTGGGACTGAACTTCCATATTTTTGCGATCATGGCCCCAAGTTCCGCATGATCAATACCAAAAATTTTTTTTTCAGCTTCTCTAAAACTAAACTTTTCCTTTTTCACAAGAATCTGTATCTTTTCTGAAAAACGCAGTACATATTTTTCCAAAAGTATTTTGCCCAGGTCTTTTAGCAGGGCAGATGTAAATATGGTATTTTTATTTTTCAAGGATAATCTTATGGCCACCTGCTTTGCAATCACGGCGGAAGATACAGAATACCGCCATATCTCTCCTGGTTCCAATCCATACCCTTTCTGGCTGCCACAAAAAACTTGTGCTCCGGATTTCATTAAAATAAGTTCAATAACCTGGTCAGTTCCCAGCATATTAACCGCATCTTTTATGGATTCCGCCGGATGTTTAAGCCCGAAATAAGCTGAATTACAGGTTTTTAAAACATTGGCCGTCATAACCGGATCATATTGAATCACATTGGCAATATCTTCCATTGAGCTGTCAGGATTATCCACTATAGTAAGAAGCTGGTTGGCAACGGCAGGAATTGGTTTTAAATTTTTAATCTCTTTTATCAAATCCTGAATTGTTGTCATATTTTCACCTCTTTTGTCCCGGAAGTTTTTATGTAAATATCTCCAGTTGCGATTTCAATCCTGACAGTCCGGTTTGTGTTTCCTCCAACATTCTGCTTATCGATCATTATCTTATTTTTGAAAAACATTTTTTTAAGGGCCATGTAATTTCTTTTGCCAATATTAAAAAACCCTTTCTGGTCAAGGATTTCCGCCCCGCCTGCGACATATACTCTTATGCGCTGTTTAACAGCACCCAGGTTATAAGCTGCTTTAAACAGTCTTGGTATCCCGGAATCAGCAAACATATAGGGTCTGGCAGCAGCCTTTTCTTTATCTATGGAAGACTCCGGCAGCATATAGTGCAGTATTCCTCCAACCCTGACAACAGGATCGTATATGACAAGACCTATGCAGGAACCAAGGGCATAAGTGATGATGGATTCCGTCGGCCTGTTGCTCACTTTCATGTCTGCGACACCAACAATCTGTTTCACATGGTGCTCCTTCTTTTTTTGTTTTATAACTTCTGTGACACAAGACTGAAAATCCCATGAATGTCGAGAATAAGTCCCACCCGTCCATCAGCAAGAATGGCTCCTCCTGCAATACCTTGAATATCCCCGAAATTTTCTCCAAGACTCTTAATTACATATTCATCCTTCCCCAGAAGTTCATCTATGAGCAGGGCTCTTTTCTCATCTTTTGATTCCACCACCACCACAAGGCTCTCCCAGATAGATTTTTTCCGGCTGCTGCTGTTAAAAAGTTCATTTAACCGTATTACGGGAATCAAACTGCCTCTATCCTTGACCATCTCACCTTTTCCCTCAACTGTAAAGCATTCTGTTTTATCTGGTTTAAATGCTTTTTGCATGGAAATAGTGGGAATAACATATCTTTCATCATCAACACCCACCAGCATTCCATCAATAATGGCAAGGGTTAACGGCAAACTTATGGTAAATCT
>JAYEHB010000522.1:9148-16328 GCA_034659375.1 Thermodesulfobacteriota bacterium | reverse complement strand
TTATGAATTATGAATTATGAATTATGAATTATGAATTATCAATTATGAATTATCAATTATGAATTATCAATTATCAATTATGAATTATCAATTATCAATTTTCAATTTTCAATTTTCAATTTTCAATTTTCAATTAATTGTTAAGCCTGACCCCTTCGTTGTTCCTGCGATCAGGATATATGGCCGACGTTAGAACCAAACCCATTTTGCTTGAAGATTTTGCTTGCGATTTATAGTCTTAAGATGTATTTAATAACCCATTGAGTATCAGATATTAAACATTAGGCATTAAATAAATTGTATTTAAGTAATATTGAGGTGCGATATGGGTATACACGAACGTAAGCAGAGAGAAAAAGATCAGAGACGCAATGAAATTATGGATGCAGCAAAAAAAATATTTTCCGCAAAAGGCTTTAACCGGGCAACAATGGAAGAGATAGCAACTGAGGCGGAGTTGAGTCCTGGTACTCTTTATCTCTATTTTAAGAATAAAGAGGAACTGCATACAACCCTTTCCATTGCCATTCTTCAGTATCTGACACGGAAAATAAAAGAGGTTGTTGATAAAAAAGATATGAATGCCATGGAAAAACTCAGTGCTTTAAAGGATGTTTTTATTGAGGTTTATGAATACGATTCCATGGTTTTAATCAATCTTTTTCACCTCCAGTCAGGAGAGACCTTAAAGAATCTTTCCGGGGATCTTCTTCAATTGGTCAAAGAGACTTCTTCAGATGCACTTGGTGCAATTACCTCCATAACCCAGGAGGGTATAGATGAGGGTCTTTTTGCAAAAAATCATCCTGTGGCCCTGGCTGATATTATATGGGCAGCTTATTCCGGAATTGTACTATGGGTTGACAGTAAAAGACTTTTGAATAATGAGAAAGATTTTGTAAAGCAGACTCTTGATACAGCCTTTGACCTTCTGGTTAAGGGCATGGCTGAGAAATAATAACGGACAATAAAAGAGCAGCACAGCCCGTGAACGGTTACTAATATTTAAGCCTGAGCGAAAATCGTTTTTTTTCGTTCAGGCGTTATTTATCATTTGCATAGTCTGTGAATTGTCTGGGCGTGCCATTCACCTCTTCCTGAGAATGTAGGTATGCCCTGTTTCTTTAAATGTGCTGCAATCTCTGCAAAGGTTGCCCGTTTTTTTCGCATTTCTTTTATAGTGGATATAACATCATCCTTGGTGTGATGTATGTCCGGGGCATAACTTGCGGTTCCTTGTTTTTGGATGTTTGCTTTTGTACTTGTCTCAATAAAGGGTAGGATTTTGTCCATGATAATACTATTGAGATTTTGAAAAAAAGTTTCAACAGCTTTGTATTGTTCTAGCTGTGCTGTTACGAGTTTTTCCTTTGATTCGGTTATCCTTTCCATGCAGGAAGCAATTTGGGAGATGTTTTCTCCGATAAAAGGTATTGATTCGTTTAAAGTCTCAGAATTTTTATACTGGTTTTGGATTTGTGGTTTTATTCTTCTGTATAGGACTTTCCGCCGTTCATTATCGGAAAGATAATGGGCATCGGCATTTTTTCTGGTGGCACCGGGTTGTCTTTGTCTTTGTTTATGTTCTTTGTGACCACTTCTCAGGTTTTGTAAAAAATCATTCATAAAATCCTCCTGAAATAAATTTGATAAAGAATCGGGTATTGAAAAAACTCTATTGTTTTGATATCTATTGTCTGTTTTTGCAAGCAGTTATCTAAAAAAATAAGATAACTGCTTGATCTATTTTAACACCATTCAATAATGAGGTTGTCCAAAAACAGCATTTTTTGGAAAATAAGAATTAAGAAACTAAGTAAATGATTTGTTATAACAGCGTTTTGAGTAATGCATTGGTGAATAATAGAAAATAGACTGATGTTTATTTAGAAATTATATTTTGTTTAGTTTTTGTATGATAATAAATAATATTATATGGTTTTTTTTATATGTCAAGTAGTATTACTCGATGATCAAGTTTTTTAATGTTGACATTTACCTGTGAGGGGGCAGGCCTGACCCCATTTTCGAGATTTTCGACATGTCTTTGATTGCAAGGTTGACATAACAGCTGGATCATAGTAAACAGTGTTTATCTTAAAAAATCGTTTAATGTGCTGTGATTATACCTTGTTCCCAAACATTTACATTATAAGCCGAATATTTACTCTATAAGCTTGGGAACGAAAGGAATCAAATAGAGAAACGTAAACGATAATGCTGATAGCTAAAGCCCCTGCGAAATTTGAGAGGCAAAAAAGCAAGAATAACTTTTTATTACAAGGAGGAATCCATGACAATGTGGTATCGCCCGGTAAAACCTGGAACGAAACGATTTAAACTGTTTATCATAAAAATTGTTTTTGTTGTTCTTGGCAGAGCCTTTCAATCTGCATCACGAAATGATCCTGATGTCAAAAAAGAGGTCAGTTCCTGGGATGATGGATTTACCCTTATTATGAAAGTTTTGCCTGATGGCCCTTTAATGGGGCTTGAAAAAAAGAGTGACCAGCTGATTTTCAAGTGGTCAAAATTAAAAAATGCTGATCTTGAGATATATTTTAGAAATATTGAATCTGCCTTTATGGTGATGACTCCCCAGATTGGTGCGCCCCAGGCTTTTGCCGAAAAAAGGATGAGTATTAAAGGCGATCTTGGAGTTTCCATGTCATTTACAAGGGCTTTGAATTCTCTTTTAGCACTTCTCTATCCACGAATTATAGTTAAACGTCTTGTAAAGCGCGTACCGGTTTTAACCAGGAAAAAAATTGGCATCAGGATATGGCTTTACACTCTTGGTATCCTGTTGGGTATATAACCGGCATGGCCTAAAGGGCAGAAACTGGCCGGATCATGGTTATTCTCATCGGCCACAACAAAGTTAGAAAGTTTAATATAATATTTTCAAGGAGTTAATAATGTTGCCTTCATATTATGAGTATTACAATCCAGTAAAGATTCTCTCTGGTAACAGGGCACTTGAGAATCTGGCTTCAGAGCTTGAAGTTCTTGGTGTATGTCGTCCTGTTTTGATCACAGATAAAGGAGTTACAGGAGCAGGGCTTGTAAAGCTTGTTAAAAAAAGTTTTGCAAATTCAGGTGTTACAATAGGTGCCATTTTTGATGATGTGCCTCCTGATTCTTCAAGCAGGGTAGTAAGTAAAATTGCAGGAATTTATAGAAGAAATAAATGTGATTCCCTTGTGGCTGTTGGAGGAGGGTCAGTTATTGACACAGCCAAGGGTGTTAACATCCTTATTACAGAAAATTCAGATGATTTAATGAAGTTTGCAGGGGCTGAAATGCTTAAAAAGCCCATGAAACCGCTTATTGTTATTCCATCAACTTCTGGTACAGGGTCTGAAGTTACAAGTGTTGCTGTGATATCAGATATTGAAAGAAATATAAAAATGGCTTTTACATCAAACCATCTTCTTCCTAAAATTGCTCTGCTTGATCCAAGGATGACATTGACTCTGCCTCCTGCCATGACAGCGGCAACTGGTATGGATGCTCTCTCCCATGCAGTTGAAGGGTTTATCAATCTTCAGAAAAACCCCATGAGTGATGCATACTCTTTTGCAGCCATTGAACTTATTAGAAAAAATTTAGTAAAAGCTGTAGAGGACGGTAAAGATGCTGATGTCAGACTCTCCATGGCCAATGCAGCAGCAATGGCAGGAGCCTCGTTTTCCAATTCCATGGTGGGAATAGTTCATGCCCTTGGGCATGCTGCCGGCGGCGTATGTCATGTGCCCCATGGTGTTGCAATGAATATCTTTCTTCCATTTGGCCTTGAATATAATTTTTCCAAACGTGAAAATGAGATAGCAAGGCTCCTCCTTCCCATTGCAGGAGCTGAAGAGTATGCCAGAACCCCTGAAAGCAGAAGGGCGAAAAAGACAATAGAACATATACGGGGATTGCAGAGAGCTTTAAATGATCTGTGTGATCTTCCCATGACCCTGAAACAGGCCAATGTTCCAATAGAAAAACTTCCTTTAATAGCAGATACTGCCATCAATGATCCCTCTCTTGCTATGAATCCAAGGGATATGGACAGGGATGATGCTTTAAAAATATTGAACCAGGCATTTGAATAAGGAGTAGTGAATTTCCATGGATGAGATAAGAGGAGCATTAAACAGAATTCTTGATATAGATCTTTCAAAAAAAATCTATTCGATTTTTGAAGTAACAAAAGAGGAGAGAGAGATGTTTCTTGGCGGCAAAGGTCTTGGAATAAAGCTTTTGTTTGACAGACTTGAGCCTGGAATCAATCCCCTTGAAAAAGAGAATATAATTGCTGTTATGCCGGGTGTGCTTACAGGCACAGGTGCTGTATGCTCAGGAAGGTTTCATGCTGTTTTTAAATCACCTTTGACCGGGATCATGGCTTCCTCTTCCTGTGGAGGGCCCTTTGGAACCAGGCTTAAGAGCGCAGGATATGGCGGTATGCTTGTCAGGGGGAAATCTGAAAAACCCTGCCTTATTCATATTGATCATGAAAAGGTTGAGTTTATTGATGCTGATGATTTATGGGGGCTTAATACAAAGGTTGTTCAAGAAAAAATTGTATCAGATACAAAAGAGGCAGCTCTTGTCATCGGACCTGGAGGTGAAAATCTTGTAAGATTTGCCAACGCGGCTTCTGAAAAAAGATTTTTGGGAAGGGGTGGACTTGGTGCAGTAATGGGATCAAAGAGATTAAAAGGTATTGTGGCTTTGGGTGGACAATATAAAATTGTACCCCATGACCCTGAAAAATTTAAAGAGCTTAAAAAAAGAGGCAATACCTATATAAACAGAAACGAAATATCCCTTTCCATGCGTAAGTACGGCACTGCTGTGAATTTAAAACCTGTTAACCGGACAAAGATGCTTCCTGTATGGAATTTTTCCATGGGAAGTCATGAACATGCCTTAAAAATCACCGGGGAGATGATAGAGAAGAAGAACAAAACAACATATCACACCTGCAAGCCCTGCTCAATCATGTGTGGCCACAAAGGGGATTTTAGTGGTAAAAAAACCACTGTACCTGAGTATGAAACCATAGCTCTGCTTGGTTCCAACCTTGGGATTTTTGACCGAGAAAAAATTTCTGAGTTCAATGATCTCTGCAATGAGCTTGGCCTTGATACAATATCTGCCGGTGGAACCATTGCATGGGTCATGGAAGCTTCTGAAAAGGGTTATATTGATACTTCTTTAAGATTTGGATCAGCAGATGGAGTTGCCGAGGCCTTAAATGATATTGCCAATGGTCACGGATTTGGAAAAGAGATGGGACTTGGAACAAGGGCTCTTGCAGATAAATATGGAGGAAAAGAATTTGCAATACAGGTAAAAGGGCTTGAAATGGCAGGGTATGATCCAAGGGGGTGCTATGGTCAGGGTCTTTCCTATGCTGTTGCCAACAGAGGTGCATGTCATCTCTCTGCATCGCTTATGGGATTTGAAGTTTTTCTGGGTCTGCTAAAGCCTGATACTGTCAAGGCAAAGCCTGAGTTTGTAAAATTTATGGAAGATTTTACTGCTGGTGTTAATTCTCTTCAGGCCTGTCAGTTCACCATGTACGCATACACGTTAGAACCGGTTTTATCAAGATATACCCCTGTTCCTGTTTTGGCATTTTTAATGCAGAATTTGCCGGCCCTTGCCATAAGTCTCATGGATTTTTCTCTTTATCCTCAACTTTTTTCAGCAGTTACAGGAATAAAGATCTCTTCAAAGAAATTTATCCAGGCAGGAGAGAGGATTCATGTTCTTGAAAGATATATGAATACCAGAGAAGGAATATGTAAAAAAGATGATACTCTTCCCGACAGAATGCTTTTTGAGATTATGCCGGAGGATTCAAAAAAGAGGATGGTTCCTCTGGATGAGATGGTTGATCTCTATTACAAAAAAAGAGGGTATAATTCAGATGGTGTGCCAAAACCCTCATGTCTGAGAAAATTAAAGATAGAAACTTGAGTACCTTATTGCTGCTCCTATTTTTAGTTTTGAGCTGGATGATGTTGACAGGCTGGGAATGATGGCAAAAGAGACAGCCGGAGAAATATCTAAAAGCATAGGCAAGGATTGAGTCCAAATTTGAGTGTTTAAGGAGATCGTGTATGTATCTAAATTTTAAAGAAATTGAAAAAAAAGCCCGGAAGCTTGGACCAAAACCGGTTGCTGTTCTTTTCCCTGACAGCCCTGATGTAATGCCGGCTGTTTTTGAAGGTGCAGACCAGGGCTTAATTGAGCCAATATTAGTCGGGGATCAAGCCAAAATTGAAGCCGCTGCTCACAAGCTTGATATAAACCCCAATGGCTTTGAGATTATTGGTGAGAAAGACCCGCAAAAGGCTGCTGATATGTGCATTGACATGGCAAGAACAGGCAGAGTCTCCTTTGTTGTAAAAGGCAATATCATAACAAGCTATCTTTATCGTTCACTCATCAGACACATAAAAACAAGTGCCCCTGACCAGGTTCCCTGCACCTTATGTTTTCATCAGGCTGATAATATTGAAAAAGTTTTTACCATAACCGACCCCGGGGTTAATATTCATCCCGATGTATCAATAAAAAGAAAAATTTTAAAAAATGCTGTCAATGCCCAGCACCGGATGGGATGCAAAAATCCGAAGATCATGATTATTTCATCGGATCATATTAACGGCTTCGGATCGGAAATGCAAAAAGATGCCGATATTCTTCGACAGCTTATAGAAAAGAACAAAATGGGGACATGCCAGGTCTGCAACACCGGGACCCTTTATGCTGAGTTCCCGGATCACAGAATAACAACGGATAATTTCCCGGATATTTTTCTGGTTCCCAACATTGATACAGGCAACATTCTGGTAAAGAGCATTGATCACCTGGGAGGAGGCCTTCGTCAGTGCGTGACGGTCGGCGGGAATATCACTGTCTTAACGCCTTCTCGTTCAGACAGTTCCATCGACAGGATAATAAATCTCTCTTTGGGTATTATTCTTTCTGAACAGGGAGGGTTGTGATGGAGCTTTTTTGCATTGAAAATATTCTGGAATTTGCCCGGGGGAAAAAAAGAAAAAATATTGTTGTAGCCGGAGAAAATAATAATTTTGCAGTGGATGCTGTGTTGCAATCCCGGGAAATGGGTTTTGGCGATCCAGTCTTTTGCGGGAAAGAGTTTTCAGGCTTA
>JAYEHB010000522.1:0-9048 GCA_034659375.1 Thermodesulfobacteriota bacterium | reverse complement strand
GGGGAAAAAAAGAAAAAATATTGTTGTAGCCGGAGAAAATAATAATTTTGCAGTGGATGCTGTGTTGCAATCCCGGGAAATGGGTTTTGGCGATCCAGTCTTTTGCGGGAAAGAGTTTTCAGGCTTAAAAACAAAAGAGACCATACTTTTTGATAATTCTGATGCAAATCATGCTCTGGAAAAGGCGGTTGGCATGGTTAATGATGGGAAAGCTGATATTTTGCTTAACACAAATCCTTTAACACCTGAATTTTTGGATTTTGCTGCCGGAATGAATAATTCAAATTCCCGAGTCGTAAATTATATCAACATATTCGCCTCACCTAAAGAGCAGCGCCTCACTTTGTTCACAGATACACTTATCAATCCGAATCCCGGAATAAAGGAAAAAATTGGTATTGTTAATAATTCAATACCTGTTGCCGATGTTTTGGGAATAAAGAATCCTAATATTGCCGCACTTGCACCTGTTGAGTTTGTTAATCCTGCCATAAGATCAACCATGGATGCTGCCATACTTTCCAAAATGTCACAGCGCGGGCAATTTGGCAAAAGCGTAGTTGAAGGGCCTCTGGCCATGGACAATGCAGAATCAGCCATTGCTGCCAGACAAAAAGGAGTTGAGAGTATCGTCCCGGGCAATGTGGATATTTATTTATTCCCGGATATTGAATCAGCAAACATAACCGCTCAGTTTTTATCTTTTGTGTTTCAGGTCAAACTCTGCGGAATTCTTACAGGAACCGGAATTCCAATGGTGGTTCAATCTTCATTGGAACAGAACGATTCATGGATTTATAATATTGCATTGGCAGTATTAATGGGGTGAGGAAAAAATGTCATATATATTGGTAATTAATATCGGCTCCACTTCAACCAGGGTGGGTATGTTCAGGGATAATGCCCCTGTTTTTACAGAAACTGTAAATCATTTTTCCGGGAAAACAGCTGAGCTTAAAGATTTCAGTGATTGGTACACATTTAACCTGGGCGTAGTGGATGAAATTCTGGGCAGATACCGGAACAAAATAACAGATCTGCATCTTGTGGTAAGCAGGGGAGGATTGACCCGTCCAGTCAAAACAGGTGCGTATTTGATCAACCAATCCATGATAGATGATCTTGCCTCGGGCAGATATGGATGGCATCCCTGCAATACAGGGCCTGTTATTGCTCGGGAAATTGCAAGTCGTTACAAAACAAAAGCCATAATATTTGATTCTCCTGTGTCTGACGAGATGATACCTGTTGCCAGATTTTCCGGGTTTAAAGGAATAGAGCGTTGTGCAGCGTTTCATGTGTTGAGCCAGAAATCCGCTGCTAAACAAGCTTCTGATAATTTAAAAATTTCATATAGCAAAAGCTCTTTTATTGTCGTGCATATGGGAGGAGGAATCACTATCTGTGCCCATAAAAACGGCAGAATGATTGATGGAACACACGGTATAAACGAAGGGCCGTTCACTCCACAGCGATCCGGTATATTGCCCCTTCAGGAAATCATTCAGCTTTGTTTTTCTGGCAGGTATTCCCGGCAGGAACTGCATCAAACACTTTTTGGAAACGGCGGGGTGGCATCTTATCTCGGGACCCATGATGTTAAACAATTGGAAGAAAAAATATCAAAAGGGGACACAAAAGTCCGGCAGGTACTTGAGGCCATGGGATATCAGATCAGCAAGGAAATCGGGTCAATGACTACAGTCCTTAACGGACATGTTGATGCCATTGTCATTACAGGAAGCCTTTCCCATGCCAAAACAATAATGAAAGAGATACAAAACAGGATTTCTTTTATTGCCAGGGTGTTAATATTTCCGGACGAAGACGAGCTTGCTACACTTGCCGCCGGGGGCACGTTTGTAATTAATCAAAATGAGGCAATCCAGACATATATAAAGGAATGATAAACCAATGAATATCTGTAAAAAAGGAAGAAAAGCGTTTTTAAACAAAATCTTCAATATCTCAAATCAGGATGATTATAATTTTATTTTAGCCCATATCCGTTGTGACTATTCCATGGTAAAATTTATTTTTAAAAAAACAACAAGGATGGAAAAATGACAAATTTGATTCGGCAACAAGCGATTCATGGGTTTAAGCAAGGGGATTTATTCGTTTATAAACGGACATTCACACATGAAGAAACATTGTCCTTTGGAGATATGACCAGAGACTATAACCCTGTCCATTACGAAGCCCGCTGGTCTGCCAAAAAGGGATTTGACGGTCTTATATGCCACGGACTTCTTGTAGGTTCCATGATTTGTGAATTCGGCGGCCAGGTGGGCTGGCTTGCAACAGGCATGAATTTTAAATTTATAAAGCCTGTCTATTTTAATGATACCATCCAATGTTCCATAACAATAACCAAGCTTGAGGAAAACGGTCGCGCCGAGGCAGAAGCTTATTTCACAAATCAGAATAACAAACAGGTCTGTTGTGCTCACATGACAGGACGGCTGCCAATGAACAATGAAAAAAAACTTTTAGAGCAGATAGTAAAGGAAGGTGATCCGACAAACAAACTATCCAATAAAAATGACACCTGACAAAAAGTAAAATTATTTAAAAAAAGGGGCACACAAGTGGATTATTCATTATTTGCCATTGCCGGTATTGCCGGAACATCTTTTACTATAGCACTGTCCGGTGCACTGATGCCTGGGCAGGCCCTCTGCTTATCACAGGCCATGCCTTTCTTGAACTCCTTCTATAATAGACCCCTTTTTACCTTTTACGACCCCATTTTAATTGGATCGAATTAAATGAAAGTGGAAGAAGAATGCATTAATCCGATTTATTTTTTTCCAGTTCCCTAATTGCCTATTCATGTTATTGTCCTTTTGAGGTTATCTTATCGATGTTATTCATCTTTACACGCTTTCTGTGCTTTCCCAATGCCTTGTATATCATTACGTAAAAAAGTGGCACGAACAATATCACCAGAAAGGTAGACGTTATCATTCCTCCCAGCACACCGGTACCGATGGCTCTTTGTGCACCTGATCCTGCTCCGCTGGCAAGTACAAGCGGCAGGATGCCGAATCCAAAGGCCAGTGAGGTCATGATGATGGGACGTAACCTTAATTTGGCTGCCTCCAAAGTGGCATCCAGCAGTCTTGCTCCTTCATCAACCCTGGCCCTTGCGAACTGAACAATGAGGATGGCATTTTTTGTGGTCAGACCCAGGGTGGTCAACAGTCCGATTTGAAAATAGACATCATTGGGCATTCCCCGCATTGTCGAGGCAATCACACCGCCAATGACGCCAAGGGGAAGGCACAACAGAATCGCAATAGGAATGGGCCAGCTTTCATACAGGGCTGCCAGACATAGAAAAATCACAAAAATGGAAAATGCATATAAAAGAGGTGCCTGGGAACCAGACATTCTTTCCTGGTAAGACAATCCGGTCCAGTCATATCCAATTCCCTGGGGCAATTTTATCACAAGTTCTTCCATGGCCGCCATGGCTTCCCCTGAACTGTGCCCCGGTGCCGGCTCCCCCCAGATATTAATGGAGGGAAAGGTATTAAAACGCTCCAGCTTGGGAGAACCCATTGCCCAGTGCCCAGAAGCAAAGGACGTAAAAGGGACCATCTTGCCCATGCTGTTCCGCACATAAAGTTTTTTCAAATCTTTCGGCAGCATACGAAAGGGGGCATCTGCCTGGACAAAGACCCGTTTAACCCGTCCTGCCTGGATAAAATCATTGACATAGGCACTGCCAAAGGAGGCAGCAATGACATTGTTGATAGAGCTGACGGTAACCCCCAGTGCACCGGCCTTGTCCCAATTTACATCAATATGGTATTCGGGCACATCTTCCATACCATTGGGCCGGACCCTGATCAATCTCGGATCCTGTGCTGCCATGCCAAGGAGTTGATTCCGGGCTGCTATCAGTTTTTCATGGCCCAGGCCGCCGCGATCCTGCAACTGGAAATCAAACCCTGTAGCATTGCCCAGTTCAAGGACTGCCGGTGGAGGAAAGGTAAATACCATGGCCTCATTTATCTGTGAAAAAGCTTCCATGGCCCTGCCAGCAATAGCATCGACTTTAAGGTCAGGGCGCTGGCGGAGATCCCAGTCCTTGAGGTTGATAAATCCAAAGGCCATGTTCTGTCCGGCACCACTAAAACTAATCCCGGAAATTGACATGATGGAATTCACCCCATCTTTTTCCTGTATTAGAAAATGGTCCTTGACTTTATCCATGACTTTTTCAGTCTGTTCCAGGGTGGAACCTGTCGGAAGCATGGCCTGGACAAATAAAATACCCTGATCTTCATTGGGAAGATAAGAAGTGGGCATGCGGTTGAACAGATACCCAATGGCACCCACGATTAGAACAAACAGGAACAGATAACGCAATTTTCTGGATAGAACATTGCCTACTATCTTGACATACACGTCTCTGGCGAAAAAAAAGAAACGATTGAACCATCGAAAAAAGGGACGCAGGAAAAAAACGGCATTATCTGAAGATTCATGTCCCCTGGGCACTGGCTTAAGAAGCGAGGCGCAGAGAACCGGGGTCAGAATCAGAGCCACGACAACCGAAAGCAGCATGGAAGCGATGACAGTCACGGAAAACTGGCGGTAGATAACGCCGGTGGAACCGGGAAAGAATGCCATGGGAGCAAATACAGCAGAAAGCACCAGTCCGATACCGATCAAAGCACTGGTGATCTCATCCATGGACTTTGCCGTAGCATCCCGGGGAGAAAGTCCTTCCTCTTCCATGATTCGTTCGACATTCTCCACTACGACAATGGCATCATCTACCAAAAGCCCTATGGCAAGGACCATGGCAAACATGGTCAGCATGTTGATGGAAAATTCGAAAAAACCTAAAACCCCAAAGGTTCCCAGAAGCACTACAGGTACTGCAATGGTGGGAATCAGAGTGGCCCGAAATGTTCCCATGAAAAGATACATGATCACAAAAACCAGAACAACTGCCTCACCAAGGGTCTTAACTACCTCCTCGATGGCGACCCTGGTAAACGGAGTCGTATCATAGGGATAAATTACCTTCATGCCGGGAGGAAAATACTGGTTCATCTCTTCCAGTTTTTTCTTAACAGCATTGGCTGTCTTCAGAGAGTTGGCACCGGCTGCCTGCCGAATGGCCATGGCAGCAGAGGCTTTTCCATTGTAATTGGCTACAATATCGTAGCGCTCAGTCCCCAGTTCCGTTCTTCCAATGTCTTTAATTCTGACAATTGAGCCATCCGGGTTGATGCGGATGGGAATATCGGCAAATTCCTTCGGGGTCTGCAGCAGGTGCTGGACAATGATGGCAGCATTCAGGCGCTGCCCCTGCATGGCCGGTATCCCGCCAAACTGGCCGGCAGATATTTCCACGTTATAGGCTCGAAGTGCCATGATGACATCTTCCATGGTCAGGTTATAGCTGGTCAGCTTGTCCGGGTTGACCCAGATCCTGATGGCATACTGGGTACCGAAATTTTCAACTTCACCCACACCGGGTACACGGGACAGGATTTTTTCCAGATTGGACTGGGCATAATCCCGTAAATCTTCACCATCCATGCTTCCGTCTTCCGAAATCAGCCCCACGATTATCAGGTAGTTCTTGGTAGATTTGCTGACCTTGACGCCCTGGCGCTGGACTACATCGGGAAGGCTGGCCATGGCGAGCTGGAGCTTATTCTGGACCTTGGACCAGGCCAGATCCGGATCTGTCCCGGGAGCAAAGGTCAGCTCGACTCTGGCGGTACCGGAAGAAGAACTGGTGCTGGAGAGGTAGAGCATGTCATCCAGACCGGTCATTTTCTGTTCAATGATCTGGGTCACGGTGTTTTCAACAGTCTCTCCTGAAGCTCCGGGGAAAAATGCATCAATGGCAATGGAAGGCGGTGCAATAGGAGGATATTGGGATATGGGTAAATTGTAAATAGCCAGCCCGCCGGCCGTCATAATGACGATGGCGATGACCCAGGCAAAAACCGGGCGGTCTAAAAAGAATTTTGACAGCATCAGGCACCTCCGTCTTTACGCATTTGTGAGGAAGCATCCTGATTCGTCATGGATTTCTGTTCGATTTTTGTTTCTTTAAAAGGGGCAGCCTTCACCGGTGTGCCCGGCCGCAACATCATCAACCCCTCGACAATCAACCGGTCGCCGGGAGCAAGACCTGCCGAGACCAGCCATTTGCTGCCGATGGTCCGGTCAAGTGTGAGCGGGCGGAATGCGGCCTTGCTTTCCTCATCCACAATCAGTGCAAAGGGATTTCCCTTGTGATCCCGGGATACCCCCTGCTGGGGAACCAGTATGGCTTGTTCATTGACCCCTTCTTTAATAATGGTCCGAACAAACATGCCGGGTAAAAGAAGGCCTTCAGGATTAGGAAAAACAAGTCTCATAATAACAGATCCAGTTGTCGGGTCCACGGTGACATCTCTAAACTGCAGCTTTCCTTCCCTGGGATAGACGACTTCGTCTTCCAGTATAAGGCTTACGGTATTCGGATTATTTACATCAAGCGTAAGATGGCCGTCTGTAAGAAGGTGTTTCAATCGGAGCATTTCAGTGGTGGATTGGGGTACATCTACATAAATCGGGTCCAGTTGTTGAATACTTGCCAGGGGAACGGGCTGATAGGCGGTCACAATGGCACCTTCTGTTATGTTTGATCTGCCGATACGGCCGTTAATGGGAGCGGTAACACGACAATATTCCAGATTAATTCTGGCAATTTTAACAGCAGCTTCAGCTTGATGGATGGCTGCCCTGGCTGCAGCAATTGCTGCCCGGCTGCCATCCATCTGGGCTTCGGCTGCCTTAAGCGAGGCATCGGCTACTTTAGCCGCTGTCACGATTTGATCACGTTCACTCTCGGAGACAGAATTAGCTGCGAGCAGTTCTTCAAACCTCTTTCGGTTCAACACCGCAAGTGCCAGGGTCGCTTTCTGTCTTGTAACGCCGGCAATGCTTGTGTTTAATGCAGCCCTTGCTCGATCAGCTGATTTTTGCATAGCAGCAAGGTTAGCCAGGGCATTGTCAAGTACAGCTTGAAAGGGAACAGGGTCAATCTGATAAAGTATCTGACCGGCCTTAACGTCTGAGCCTTCTGTAAACAGTTTTTTCTGAATGAGACCATTCACCTGGGGACGGATTTGTGCAATTTTGTAAACTGATGTCCGGCCCGGCAGTTCGGTTTCCAACTCTATTTTTTGTGTGGCTATGGTGATGGTGGAAACCACCGGGACAGGGCGATGCTGTCGAGCCTGCTGCGGGTGGTCTTTTGACCCTCGATCGCATCCTGTCGTTAAAATGCTCAATAGCAAAATAAGACAAAGGGGGATTAATTTTGATGCTGGATTATTTTCTTGCATTTAAGATCTCCAAAATATGATTTATGATAAATAGTATTTAATTGACAGGACCATCATCGGGATTATGGGTTGATAAGCCCCTTCATGATAATATCCTGTATTTGATCCGGATTATCCGGATAGGGATGTTGTTCAGGTTTCTCCAGCCAGAGGAAAAGAAATGCATTGGTAATTTAAAAACATACTCCAATGCATTGTCTCACTCGAAATCTTTTACCCGATTGAAATTAATAATTAAAAAAAAGGACATGACAAAATTTTTGATCAAAAAAATTTATTATGGCTTTTTTTTATTGGTCTCGTTAGTATCAATTTTTAAGGGTTTTATACTAAATTTCGGCATCCTTCAAAACTACTTTACACTTTTTGGGCTTTAACTCTAAAATTTTTTGACCTCTAAATTATTTTTTTTCAGTTCCCTCTTCCTTTGATAAAAGTTTGGCTGTCTCTTTTTGTATGCAAAAGTATATGTCATCATCACCGCCAAATATATCAACAACATCCTTGTGATTTACCAGTTTTTCAACAATAAAGGCTGTAAGATAGATGCTTACAGTGTTGGGGCTTGAGACAATTGTTCTATAGGGAGCTATCTGGTAATCAATCTCAAAAGCTTCGGCCCTGCACATTGTTTCAAGAGTTTTTTTAATCTGTTCCTGGATTGAATTTTTACTTACAGTCTCTATGAGGCCGTTTTCAATGAGCTTCATGGAGACTTTACTGCTGTAGGAATCGATGTTTTCTCTTACAGCATTTATTGTCTCTATTTTTTCTCTTTCTTTGGAGGATTCTATTTTAGAGAGAAGTTTTGCTTCCCGGTTTCCCACTTGAAATGTTTTACCCATGAGTCTATCCTTATTGAATGTTTAGAAAAAAATGCGTAAGTATTCTTCGGCCAGCACCCCGCCATCACAAAATTTTTAAGTTTATATTCAAGTTCCTTATAATATAGAATAAGCTCATGTTTCAAGATAAAAATTATATATGCTCAATAATAATCTGAAGGGTGTTTCTATTTTTAAACCTGTTCATTTTGAGTTTAAAAGCAATTTTATCAAAGAAAACAGGAAGATCAGCCGGATTTTCAATATTGAAATGTATGGCTTCCATTGTTGCCCCTGATTGTTCAAGAACCATTTTTCTGTGTTTGTTGCCAATTAAAAAAGATGAAATTACTTTTACACTGGAACATGCAAAAACAGGTTCAGGGTTGTCCATGCCAAAAGGTCTTAATCTGTCAATTTCATTTAAAAGATCCTTTGTAATATCTTTTAAATCCAGATAACAGTCTATTGAGAAACTCTTTTTAAAATCCTCTTCACAGGTTGACACTGCTATCTCTTTTTCCATGGCTTTGGAAAAATCCTCAAGGTTGTTTTCTTTTATGGCAAGACCTGCTGCCATGGCATGCCCTCCAAATTTTTCAAGAAAAGAGGAGCACTGCTTCAACGCCTGGTTGATATTAATATTTCCAATGCTTCTGCAGGAACCTGTTGCAGGAGTTGCTGTGGTTGATATGAGAATGACCGGGCGGGTATGTTTTTTTGAAATTTTTGATGCAGCTATTCCAAGAACACCCGGATTCCATTTTTTATCCCAGAGCACTATAATGGAATTTTTCATAATTTCAGGATTTCTTAAAAATTTTTTCTCTATATCATCCATTATACTCTGTTCA
>JAYEHB010000521.1:2277-4298 GCA_034659375.1 Thermodesulfobacteriota bacterium | reverse complement strand
TGTAACAGGAGACATGACCCGTGCTTATCTAAAAATTCAGGATGGATGTAATGCATTCTGCACATACTGCATTATTCCCCATGCCAGGGGCAGAAGTAGAAGCATGCCGGAAAAAGAAGTTATAAATCATTTAGAATATCTGGATAACGCAGGATATAAAGAGGCTGTAATTACAGGAATCCATGCAGGAGAGTATGGAGTTGATTTTAAAGAAAAATCATCACTTTCGATTTTATTTAAAAAAATAAATTCAAAAAAATCCATTCACAGAATACGTTTAAGCTCCATTGAACCAAGAGAACTCACAGATGAGATAATTGATCTTGCAGCAGAAAACAGCACCCTGTGTGATCATTTTCATATCTCCCTTCAAAGCGGTGATGATGAAATTTTAAAAAAAATGCACAGACCCTATGACAGAGAATTTTTCAGAAATCTTATTTTAAAGATTCATAAAAAAGCACCCTTTACAGCCATTGGAGTTGATATTCTCCAGGGTTTTCCCGGTGAATCAGAGCAGGCATTTGAAAACACACTCTCTTTAATCAAAGACCTTCCTGTATCCTATCTCCATGTTTTTCCATTTTCTCCAAGAAAGGGGACACCTGCATTTGATTATCCAGACAAGGTAGATCAAAAAATTATTAAACAGAGATGCTCAATTATGCGAAAATCAGGTGATACAAAAAAAAGGATATTTGAAGAAAAAAACATGGGAAGAACTATTGAAGCTGTAATCCAGGGAAAACGTGATCCCGGTTCCGGCATGTTAAAGGCTGTTACATCAAATTATCTTACTCTGCTTGTTAAAGGAGGTGATGAGTGTTTAAACAAGGTCTTTAATGTAAAGATCGAGAAAGCTGATACCAATAACCTTTTATATGGAAAGATAGAGGAAAAACAAAATGCATGAAATTTATAAAAAACTTGCTGCACATCTTGATAAAACACCCGGTGGATTTCCCGAGACTGAATCAGGAGTTGAACTAAGAATTCTAAAA
The DNA here is from genome assembly GCA_034659375.1 of Thermodesulfobacteriota bacterium. GTDB lineage: Bacteria > Desulfobacterota > Desulfobacteria > Desulfobacterales > Desulfobacteraceae > DATFJZ01. The sequence goes on along the minus strand of JAYEHB010000521.1, from coordinate 3,297 downwards.
CGCCTTTTTACTGAAGAAGAGGCTCGCACTGCCACTCACCTTATCATGATGCCTGAAGAGGCAGGTGCAATTGCCAGCCGCATGGGGAAATCCTCTGAAGAGTTGGAACCTCTATTAAAATCAATGGCAGAAAAGGGACTGATAATACACTCCGGCAAAGGTGGTGTTGACCTTTACATGACAGCTCAGTTTGTTGTGGGAATCTGGGAGTACCAGGTAGACAGGCTTACTAAAGAACTTATAAAAGATTTTAATGAGTATGTGCCATATCTCATGGAAGAACAGAAAAAAACAGAAACCAAGCAGTTAAGAACTATTCCTGTATCCCAATCCATAAATGCAGAGATGAAGGTGATGGCATATGAAGAAGTTGAGAACATCATCAGATCCCAGTCCAAAATCCTTGTGGCACCATGTATCTGTAGAGCAGAACATAACATGATGGGACAAGGATGTGGAAAAATGGTGGAAGCCTGTCTTGTCTTTGGCGGCGGGGCATACCTTTATGAAGAAAGAGGAATAGGCAGAACAATAACCCAGGAAGAGGCCATTGAGATAGTTCACAAAGGAACTGAACAGGGCTTGGTTCTCCAGCCTGGAAACGCCAAAAAGCCTCTTAATATCTGTTTGTGCTGCAGCTGCTGCTGCCAGATTCTCAGTAATATTAAAAACAGTGATACACCTGCAAAATTTGTAAATTCCAGTTATTGTGCAGAAGTTAATGAAGATGAATGTACAGCATGTGATGCCTGCAGCGACATATGTCCCATGGAAGCCATTACCATTGAGGATACAGCAGTGGTAAACAGTGACAGATGTATTGGATGCGGTCTCTGCGTCACAGCCTGCGAGTTTGAAGCCATGAATCTTATTGCCAAAGATGAAACTCAAAGATGGGTTCCACCTGAAGATACAGTAGAAACATACATGAATATTGCAAAGGAAAAAGGGCTGATGTAAGGCTCATGGTCAAAATAAAATCTCCCATATGACTTGCCTTTTAAGCCGTCTTCTTTGTTA
>JAYEHB010000521.1:0-2177 GCA_034659375.1 Thermodesulfobacteriota bacterium | reverse complement strand
TTACGTCAATGGGCACATATTTCAATATGCTCCCATTGACGCACCTTAAAGACGACTTAAATTAGAATAATCATGCTCCGGCCAGTTTCTGCCCTTTAGGGTATGCCGGTTATATGCAGCCATATGAAAAAGGTCACAGCAGAAAACAGGGTAGATGAGGAGATGGCAGCCACTGCAAAATCCACATCTCCGTTCATCTCCATGGCCATGACATAACTGATGGTGGCCGAAGGAGATGCCAGCAGAATAAGGCCTGGAACGTAACGGTCAGGCGGCAGTTGAAAGATGGAATAAAGGGCCAATCCAATACCTGGCAGCAAAATTAGTTTTATGAAATTTGCCAGTAACACAGGGCCCAATGTTGATTTCATTAAATCAAAGCTCAAAGAGGCACCGATGAGAAGCAGGGCCAGGGGCAGAGCCATACCGCTGACGATGTTTAATGTTCGAAAAAGGATAACCGGCAGTGCAGCACCGGACAAGGAAAAAAGAATGCCTGCAATGGCAGAGAGAATCACTGGGTTGCCAATGATTTTGGATATGATTTTGCCGGGACTGTGAAAAGAGTGTTCTGAATCTGCGTAAAATTGCAATACAAATACCGATAACAGATTCTGCAGAATCATAATAAAGCCAATTAAAAGAGTGGTGATAGTAAACCCTGCAGGCTCCAGAAAATAATAGGCCACGGCCAGGCCGATATATCCCAGATTACCATGGAATGAGCTTTGAATAAATGTGCCTGACCTGCGGGGCGAAATATGAATCACCAGCCCGATGATCCAGGTCAGACCAAAGGATACAATAACTGCTGTCAGGGTACACCCCAGGACATAGGGGTCAAAATTTGTTTTTAAGGAGCCTTTGGCAATTGCACCAAACACCATGGCAGGAATGGCAAAATAGAAAACCAGCCGGTTGGCCGGGCCTAAAAATTCCGGTGGCACAAATCCTTTTTGCCTGGCCAGCCAGCCCAGAAGAATAACACTGAATATGGGAATGATGGTGTTGAGAATTTCCATCTGGCTAAAATAATTAAAAACCCGGTACCTGTCAAGGAGTAAATTTCAACGGCTTTGCAGACGGGACCATGTCGTTAAAATAGGCCCTGTTTTTTTTTACATTCTACGTTCTTTTTTGATATTATCATAGGCTTCCTGTATTTTCATGAACTTTTCATTGGCAAATTCTGTAAATTCCTCGGGAAGACCTTTTGACGCAATTTTGTCAGGGTGGTATTCTGATACAAGCTTTCTATACTGCTTTTTTATTTCATCCCTGGATGACTTTTCATCACAGTTGAGAACTGCATAAAACCTGTTAACCTCTTTTACATATTTTGATTTCAACCTTGCATAGTCTGAATCAGAAAGATTAAACGTTCTTGCAGCAGTTAAGAGAAGAACCTCTTCTTCTGAACTTATGGAACCATCAGCTATGGAGACCCTTAAAAGAATATCCATCATCAGCTCTATTATCCTTGGCTGGGTTCTGAATGTCGTATAAAACTGTACTGCAAAGGCATCAAAACTTTCAGGTGAATTAAGTGCCTGCTTAAAGATGTTTATTGCACTTTTTTTGCCATCAGCATCAAGATTAAGGTCCTTTACCATAAACTCTTCAATTGATGCAATTTCCTGTTCATTAACCCTGCCGTCAGCTTTTGCTATTTTTGCAAGCATTGAAAACGCAGCAACAAAAAATGTAAGCTGAGCCTCTTCTCCATTGGAAAGCCTCTGTCCCATTCCTGCATAAGAAAGATATAATGCCTCTTTCTTATCAAAAGAGTGTCCAAATGCCGCTCCAGCAACGGCCCCAATTGGTCCGCCTAAGGCAAATCCAATTGTACCTCCAACCATTTTTCCAAGCCACCCCATAAAAAATCCTCTATAAAAATCAAATTACTTGTGTCATGCTAATGAATTGGTTACTATAAGCATATTGATCCTTAGAGTCAATTTATTTTTATATGAAAGTCCTGGCAAACCAGGAGTGTAACTTTCATCATTTGTTGTGTGCAGACTTAGACCACCAGGGCTGCCCATGGCAGTTATATGAAAGTCCGTTCAAACGACAGTAATCATAGACTTTCTAAATTTGTTGTGGCCGATTAGAATGACCATGCTCCGGCCATGCCGGTTATATGAAAGTCCTTGTAACTAAATATAGACTTTCTA
>JAYEHB010000520.1:0-4302 GCA_034659375.1 Thermodesulfobacteriota bacterium | reverse complement strand
TATATGAAAAAAATGAGACAACCAGAAAGCAGACAAGGGCCTGCACTTTTCAATGCATTTATGCTTGATTGTCAAAATCATCAGAGAAGGAAACATGTGGTAACTTACGCTTCTCATGAGGAGGTATGATAAGATCCAAATATTGTAACGCTTGCCTAAATACTATACTTATATATGCTTTATAAAATCAATGCGTTGTGATTGTTGTTTTTTTCAATGGTGCATAAAGAATGTAACGTTTTTTTGAGTTGTCAACTCTGAACCCCCTGCCATTCAAGGGCGGATGAAAATGCCCATATTGGGGACAAAAGAAGTAAAAAACAAAGCAAAAGAAATTATTCTATAATTTTTAATAGTTACAAAGGCGTTACATTATTTTGCAGGTGCAAGCGTTACAATATTTGGATATTAACAGGCGTTACAATATTTGGATCTTAACATTAAATGTAATGCTTAAAGATTTTGACGGGATCAATTGTGTTCTGACCGTATATCATGCCAAAAACAATAAGGATAGACTGATTCCGCTTGCGCCAAGCCTTACCAACAGGATAGACAAATTTATGAAGGTCTTTCATAAATACTCTCAAGATGAAGCTTACCTGTTCCAGTCGTCCAGAAAAGGCAAGATGGACCAAAGCACAGTGTATCGTCGTTTCCGCCAATACTTACAATGTGCCAAGATCCCTCATACCGATGCTGGCCCGAGAGTGCATGATTTTAGTTATCCAAACCTAAATAAAATCCAAACCTTTTTCAAAACTGATTGATATTTAAGTATTTTTGTCAAAAAAGGTTTGGATTTTTTCTCATGTTGTATGATCTTCTTATTAAATAAATAAAAAGGAGGCTATACAAATGAATGTGCAAAATCTAAGGGATAATTATCCCAAACTCATTTCCCACATGGAAAGCAACGGTTACTCAAAAACATACGTTGCCAGGTTTCAACGAGAGATTAAAAAAATTATTTCAGCAGATTCAAAGAACTGGTCATGCTATACAGATGTATATCAGGGGTACACCAAAACATCACAATCTCCTGATTATCTTCGCGATAAACGGACTGTCATTGGAGCTATTGAGCAGTTTGATATTCATGACAGATATCCGAATGGAAGACGTAGGCATGAACTTTTCGAAAGGGGTTCTTATCCCTTGTTGTCACTTGAATTTAAATCCGTTATCGACCTTTACTGTGAAGTAGAAAAGAATAGCGGCAAAAAATCTACTACGATTTATACAGAATCCCATAATGCATCTACATTTTTCTTATCCCTCCAGCAAAAAGGAATTAACAGCCTGGAAAAAATTACGGAAGAAGCCGTGCTTTCAATCTTTATGTCCCCGGATGAAAAACAGCTCAGAAGCTGTTCTTACAAAAAAAACATTGCTGCAGTATTGAAGGCATGTATCCCTTATCATCCAGAAACATTTCCTCGACTTTTGGCTTTTCTTCCCGCTTTAAGGAAAACCAGAAAAAATATACAGTATCTTACATCGAAGGAAATCCAGAAAGTTAAGGACGTACTGACTGATAAAAAAAGTCGTCTTACGCTCCGTAATAAAGCTATAGGAATGCTTGCACTTTACACAGGACTGCGTGGCTGTGATATTGCAGGATTGACACTTGGCGATATTGACTGGGACAGAGATTTAATTTGTATTACACAACAGAAAACAGAAAATTTTCTTGAACTTCCTTTAACAGCAATTGTCGGAAATGCCATTTATGACTATCTGACATCAGAGCGCCCACTCACAGAAAGCAGATATATTTTTGTTTCTCAACTTAAGCCATATGAACGACTGAAAAACAGAAGTATTGGCAACGTGGCAGTCCGGATCATGCAAGCTGCAAGCATCCGGCAGTTAAAAGGCGACCGGAAAGGATTTCATATCTTTCGTCATCACCTTGCCACAGCGCTTTTGGGGAATGGAGTCCCTTATCCTGTTATCAGCAGGACACTTGGTCACACTTCGCCAGATTCTCTTGATTCATATCTAAGAGCAGATTTTCCTCATTTGAAGGAATGTGCCATCAGCATAGATTGTTTTCCTGTGCCAAAGGAGGTGTTTCCCCATGAATAAATTCACTTCTTTTCTTGCGCCGCTCATGCAGGCATATACTTTTTACCGAAAAGCATCCGGACGTTGGAGTGACACGTCTTCTTATGGATCAAATCTCATCCTGTTTGACCGATACTGCAAAAAACAATATCCGGAAGCTGAACTACTATCTCAGGAAATGGTGAATGGATGGTGCCATCAGCGCGACACAGAATCCAACAATTCATGCAGATCAAGAATCAGTGTTGTTGTAAGTTTTATACGATACTTGAGAAAACGCGGAAAAACAGATGTTAGTGAGCCTAAAATTCCAAGAAAGGAGCGATGCACATACATTCCCCATTTTTTTACAGATGTTGAGCTGGAAAATTTTTTCCATGCCTGTGATAGCGTGCCTTCAGCATCCCACACTCCCGAACAGCTATCCAGGAAAATAACTATTCCTGTGTTCTTCCGTCTTCTTTACAGTAGTGGTATACGAACATATGAGGCAAGAATGCTGAGGGTTAAGGATATCGACTTGTGCAATGGGATTATGAATATCCGTGATTCAAAGGGTAGTGGCCAGCATTACGTAGTGCTGCATAACTCCATGAATGAACTTTTAAAATTATATGATGAAGCTATACAGAAACAGTACCCTCACAGAATTTATTTTTTCCCTGCAAAAGGTAACTCTTTCCATAAAAGACAGTGGGTACAGACAAATTTTCGGGAATTGTGGAATAAATATAATAGCTCTCATGCTACTGCATATGAGCTCAGACACCATTATGCCATAAAAAACATAAACCGCTGGACAGATGAAGGCTTTGGCTTTGATGCAAAACTGCTCTATCTCAGCAAAAGCATGGGACACAGCACACTGGAAAGCACAAAATATTATTATTCCCTTGTTCCTGGAATGGCTGACATCTTGGAAGAAAAAACAGGAAGGGATTTTGAAAGCATTGTGCCGGAGGTGGATTATGAAGAAAGCGACAAATGAATCCATTATAATTGCACGCTATATCAATGCCTTTTTGAATGAATATGTTCCGTTCCAGAAAAGCCGTAGCAGCCATACATTGAAATCTTATCAGTATGCGCTGGCCTTATACATTGGTTTTTTGGAGACAGAAAAAGGAATAAGTGCAGAAAACTTGCGTGGAGGATGTTTCAGGAGGATAATAATCGAAGAATGGCTGCAATGGCTGATGGAGCTGCGTGGATGCAGCCCGGCAACTTGTAATAACCGGTTAGCATCCTTAAGGGTATTCCTAAATTACTTGGGGAGTAGGGAAATCCGTATGTTGTATCTTTCCGAGGAGGCAACAAGAATTCCACGGAAAAAGGAAGTGCGCAAAAGAGTAAAAGGAATGAGCAAAAAAGCAGTACAGGTATTGTTATCAATTCCGGATTTATCCAAAAAAACGGGGAGAAGGGATCTCTCACTCATGATTATCATATACAGTACTGCCGCAAGAATGGATGAAATTCTGTCTTTAAAAACAGAGCAAATTCATTTGGATACGGAAAAGCCTAATGTCACCATCATTGGAAAGGGAAGAAAAATAAGAACTCTGTATCTTCTACCTAAGGCAGTTGCACATTTAAAAAAATATCTGAAAGAGTTTCATGGTGGTACTCCAGATCCGGAAGCTTATGTTTTTTATTCAAGGAATACCGGATTGCATGGGAAAATGAGTCAGACCGCAGTAAGCAAGCAACTGAAAAAGCATGCCAGAACCGCCCATGAAATATGTGTTGAAGTACCACGAGATCTTCATGCTCATCAATTAAGGCATGCCAAGGCTTCTCATTGGTTGGAAGACGGCATGAATATCGTACAGATCTCATTTCTTTTAGGGCATGAACAGTTACAAACAACGATGGTATATATGGACATTACTCTTGAGCAGGAATTAAAAGCACTTGCAACACTTGAAGATGAAAACGATAAAAAGGTATCAAAGAAATGGAAAGATGTAAAAGGTGGACTGGCAGAATTCTGTGGTGTTAAATCAATGAAAAAGTAAAAAATAAAATCCAAACCTTTTTATATCAAAACCGTTAAATATCAAGCATTTTTGAAAAAGGTTTGGATTTTATTTAGGTTTGGATAACTCATATTGTGTTTCAGGGTCTTTTGAAGCAGAACTATGCTAACAACTTGAATTTGTTGAAATATTGCAGGATTTTAAAAATTACAATATTAGACATTATTCTCAATATTTTCAAACGATTATGAAC
>JAYEHB010000519.1:0-4337 GCA_034659375.1 Thermodesulfobacteriota bacterium | reverse complement strand
ACGCAAACTTAAAAAATTAAGAGCCCCTCTCCTTTTTTTTCTCCATGCCCTCTCTTTATTGACTTTTTTCTCTTCTGTACTACTGTTTTACAACTATGAAAAGAATAAAAAAGCTTGAAAAAAAAATAAAGAGTGTAATGTGTCAAGACCGACCCGCTTTTATCAGAGAGATTATCTCTTTGAAAAAAACAATGAAACAGAAATACGTGCAATGTTCACAAAAGGATGCAGAGTCTGCATCCCATAATAACAGGGCGGATTTCTCTGATAAAAGTTTTTCCCATGGGAATAAGAGTTTCTGTGATAAGGGCAGGGGCCATGATAAGGATTGGTCCCGTGATAAGAATGTCTATTTTGACAAGAGAATTGCAAAGCTTGACAAAAGAGTTCAATTTTCCCTTGAAAAGAGAAAAAAGCGTTTAAGCAATCTGCCCCAGATAAAATATAATCCTGAGCTCCCCATTTTTTTAAAAAAGGATGAGATAGTTAATGCTCTTAAAAAAAACAGGGTTGTTATTATTTCAGGAGAGACAGGGTCTGGGAAAACAACCCAGATTCCAAAATTCTGCATTGAAGCCGGCAGGGGAGTTGCCGGAAAGATTGGATGTACCCAGCCAAGAAGAATTGCAGCCATAACTGTTGCAGCAAGAATTGCCGAGGAGCTGGGAGAAGAGACTGGCAGATCAGTTGGATACAAGATCAGGTTTGATGACAGATCTGCTGCTGATTCATTTATCAGGATAATGACCGATGGAATTTTGCTTGCTGAAACCCAGAAAGATCCTTATTTAAATGAGTATGATACGATTATTGTTGACGAGGCCCATGAGAGAAGCTTAAACATTGATTTTACCCTGGGGATTTTAAGAAATCTTGTTAAAAAAAGAGATGATTTAAAGCTTATCATCACATCTGCCACCATTGATACTGAAAAATTTTCATTGGCCTTTGATATGGCTCCTGTAATAGAAGTTTCAGGCAGGACTTTCCCTGTTGAGGTAAGGTATTCTGTAGAAGAGGAAGAGGAAGAAAAAGAGAGAGAAGGAGATAACTCGAATGATTCTCAGTCTTTAGGTGATGACCAGGGGTATGTGGAGGCAGCAGCAGATGCTCTGGATATGATCTGCAGAGAATCACGCAGCGGTGATATTTTAATATTCATGCCAACGGAACAGGATATTGAAGAGACAATGGAACTGATCCGCGGCAGAGGCCGGCATGGGCTTAATATCATGCCTCTTTTTGCAAGACTTTCCGCCAGGGAGCAGGCAAGGGTTTTTTCAAGAGGACCCGGCAGAAAGGTCATTGTTGCCACTAATGTGGCAGAGACATCCCTTACCATTCCCGGCATAAAATATGTAATAGATTCAGGTCTTGCAAGAATTCCCAACTATTCGCCAAGAACAAGGACCACAGCTCTTCCTGTTAAAGCAATCTCCCAGAGCAGTGCAGACCAGAGAAAGGGCAGATGCGGGCGTGTGGCAAATGGTATCTGCATAAGGCTCTACAGTGAAGAGGATTATGGTTCCAGACCTTTTTTTACATCTCCTGAGATTTTAAGGAGCAATCTTGCTGAGGTGATTTTAAGGATGATATCCCTGAAACTCGGGGATGTATCCTCTTTTCCGTTTATTGATGCTCCTTTAACCAAAAGTATAAAGGACGGGTTTGATACCCTGCTGGAGCTTAACGCCATAAAAGAAAAATATGGAACAGGAAAAGGAAAAAAGAGTAAAAATAAAAAAAAGTATATCCTTACAAAAAAAGGGAGAATTATGGCAGGTATTCCTGTTGATCCCAAACTTTCCAGGATTTTAATAGAAGCAAATTTAAGGGGATGTCTTAATGAAGCCCTTGTTATTGCTTCAGCTCTTTCCATTGCAGATCCCAGACAGCGCCCCCATGACAAAGCCCGGCAGGCTGATCAGAAACATGCTCAGTTCAGGGATGTTACATCTGATTTTGTTACACTTTTAAACATCTGGAAGGCATGCAGCAAGGCTGAAAAATCATTAAAGAGCAGGGGGAGAATAAGGAAATTCTGCAAAGATAATTTTCTTTCATTTAAAAGGATAAGGGAGTGGAAAGATATACACCGCCAGATCGGATCGGTTTTAAAGGAGCATGGAATAAGCAGTAAACCCGGCATGACCCTGACCCGGACTGCACCGGCTGCCCATATTGTATCTGCTGCTCATACTGCTGCACAGACAACACAGGGTAGTACACAGACTGCACCGGGAAGTACACAGACAACACAGGGTCCCAGGGCAAAGGAGTATGAAATCGGGGGAGAGCTTTATATTGAGCTTCATAAATCCATTTTATGCGGATACCTTGCAAATATTGCCCATAAAAAGGAAAAACATATTTTCAATGCGGCAAAGGGGCAGAAGGCATTAATTTTTCCGGGTTCCGGTCTTTTTAAAAATCCAGGGGCATGGATTGTGGCAGCCGAGTATGTTAAAACAACACAGCTCTTTGCACGGTGCGCTGCAAATATCGATCCTGCATGGCTTGAAGAGCTTGGAAAGGATCTTTGTACATATACCTGGTCTGATCCCCACTGGGAAAAAAAAAGGGGAGAAGTGGTTGCAAAGGAGCAGGTCTCGCTTTTCGGGCTTGTGATAGTTCCTAGTAGAAGTGTCAGCTATGGCAGGATAAACAAAAATGAAGCTTGTGAGATTTTCATAAGAGATGCCCTGGTCCAAGGAGAGGTTGTTAGAAATTTTCCTTTTATGGATCATAACCAGGCATTGATAGATCAGTTAACCAGGATTGAGGATAAAACAAGAAAAAGGGATATTCTTGTAACAGAAGAGGATATTTTTCTCTTTTATCAAAAAAGGATTGAACATGATTTTTCTGATCTGCGATCCTTTGCAAAGTATTTAAAAGATAAAAAAGATGATTCCTTTTTAAAAATGACCCTTGGGGATATTCAAAAAAATGCTCCCGATGAAGATGAGCTTGCTAATTTTCCTGATTATCTTGACATGGGCGGCGTTAAGTTAAATCTTGAGTATGATTTTAAACCAGGCCATGAAAAAGATGGTGTTACTGTAAAAGTTCCTGCAGTCTCTGCTGGTCTGGTTGCAAAGGAATCTGTGGAGAGACTGATTCCAGGCCTTTTTAAGGAAAAAGTTGAAGCTCTTATTAAAAATCTTTCCAAAGAACATAGAAAAAAACTTCTTCCAGTCTCCCATAAGGCTGATATAATTTCAAAGGAGATGAGAGACAGGGGAAGGCCGCTTTTTTCAGAAATGAGTTTTTTTGTAAAGCAGCGGTTTAATATAGATATTCCAGCCTCTGCATGGTCTGACAGCAAGATTGAAGATCACTTGAAAATGCGGATCTCCATAAGGGATAATAGAGATAATGAGATTGCTTTTTCAAGAAAGAGTTCTCTGTTAAAGGATTTTTCCCACAAAACATTTAATGGCGATGCCTTTGAAGATGCAAAAAAAAGATTGGAAAAAGAGAATATAAAAACATGGGATTTTGGTGATATTCAAGAACCTGTTAAGATCAAAGAGAACAATGATCTTTCATATGATTTAGCCTATGATATTTTTTATGGACTTTTAAAGGATGAGAATGGTGGTGGTCTTTCGCTGCGTCTGTTCAGATCAAAAGAGAGTTCTTTAAAAGCTCATAAAACAGGAGTTGCTGCTCTCTATGAAATATCTTTTGAACGGGATTTTTCTGCATTAAAGAAAGATCTGAAATCATCAAAAGAGCTTAAACAATATGCCTCTCTTTTTGGCCCCCGGGGGGAATTTTTAAAATCTCTGTTAAACTGTATGTTAAAGGATATTTTTGCGAAAAATATCAGAACTAAAAGAGAATTTTATGATTATGCAGATAAAACAATGCCACTTCTTTATAAAAAGGGAGCAAGCTTTATTCAGGCAGTTGTAATACTTTGTGATGAATATCAGAAAACTTTGACGGAACTGAAAAATATAAGCCTTAAAAACAGAAATAGAATTTATCTGCTCACCCTCTTAGAACAGCTTGAAAAGGATATGATATCCCTTGTGCCTGGAAATTTTCCTGATATTTATAATCCTGCCAGGATCGGTAAAATCTCTACCTATGTCCAGGGCATAAGAATCAGGGCGGAAAGAGCTGCTGTTGAATCACTCAAGGATGAGAAAAAGTCAGAACTTGTTGCAAAATACAGAAGAAAACTTGAAAATATGCTCAAAGAGCTTAATGAAAATTCTTCATGGGAAAAGTCTGAAACCATTGAGGAGTTTTTCTGGATGATTGAGGAGTACAAGATATCTCTTTTTGCCCAGGAGCTGAAAACATCAATTAAAATTTCACCTGAA
>JAYEHB010000518.1:0-4346 GCA_034659375.1 Thermodesulfobacteriota bacterium | reverse complement strand
TTAAAGCTTTTAAAACTAACATTTTAAGTTTCCTGCTTCACAGATGTAAAGCATAACTATCCAAAATGGACAATTAAGTACACAACTTAATTAATTTCCTCTTCCACCTCCTTAATTTAGATGATTAAGGATTTATTGATTCTCATAAAAGCTACCTTTTTTTTAAAATCATCAACAAACCAGTTAATATTATATTTTCCCATCAGCCTGGCCAACAGGGCTTAATCTTTCTCTCCCTGTTTTCCATTCTTCTAAATCTTAAGGTTTATAGTAGCACTAAATAAAAAAAGCAAGCAAAAAATTAAAATTTGAAAAAATTCCTGAACTTCAAGTGCAAAACCAATGCAAGATGCGATGGTCTGCGAAGGTTTGCTAAATTTTATTGTGGTAAAATAAGTTACCATCTCTTTATTACAGCATCTTTCTCAAAAATGCACAATCACTTCAAAATTTGAATTGCTAAAAAAATGATTGACATAAGCAATTAATGTAAGATAACAGTTATATTACAAATATAATATAGCTAAGGGATTTTATATAACCGGCATGGCCGGAGCATGGTTTCCGCATCGGCCACAACAAAGAATGAAAGTCATTTGATTCCAAATAGTTGGAAGGACTTTCATATATAAAAAAAAAGGGGGGATGCGTATGGGAAGGAATTAAAGGTAATAAAGGTAATAAATTTGGGGAGGAATTTTCCATAAGATACTAAATAACAGGAGAAAAAAAGATGAAAAAGATGCTATTGTTCGCAGCTGTTTTGGCTTTTGTACTGATTCCCATGACCTCTTTTGCCACCATGGGCAATATGTCCCTTGCAAGCAAAGATATAAATATGAAGTTTTTTGGTTCATTAAAGACCTATCCAACCTGGACCTCGGATCTTGATTTTGGAGGTGATCAGGATGCTGACTGGATGTTGGATGAAAACGGTATGATGACTGACTTTACTACCCGCAATGAGCTGCGACTGGGCTGGAAAGGCGGCAATGACAAATTTGACTTCATGATTATTCTGGAAGGAGATTTTGTTTTAGACAAAAATAATACAGACCGTGGAGCTGTAAACACAGCAAATGGATATGCAACAAACGATCTAGGTATGAGCGGCGAGGATTTTGGTATTGAAAAAATGGATGTAGGTTATGATTTTGGCCCCTTTCGCATTCACACCGGCTGGACAACAAGATGGCTTGACATACAAACCGGCGGACTGGTTTACGGTGATGACCATCCCTACATAGGGTTTACAGGAAGCATTGGTCCCAATTTTAAATGGGAAATTGATTACACCAGTATTTTTGACACAATAGAAGGAACCACTTTTGACGGTGACAATCTGGACTGGCGTGTTTACTCTGTAAAAGGTACCTATAAACTGCCATGCGGCTTTAACGTTGGTGGTTTTTACGCTTTCAGTGACAACACTGCACAGAACAATGCCCAGGTCAGCTATCTGGGCTTGCAGGGTTTTGGAACAATCGGTATGTTCACACCAAGGTTTGAAATAGCCTATGCCGATGGTGATACTGATGAAAACGCAGCCGGTCAGGATTATGACATCAGTGCCATGGCAGCCTTTGCTTCATTAGATATAAAGGTCAACTCCGCCTTTATCCCTTATCTTGGCTTTAAATTTGAAGAAGGCGATGATGACCCCAACGACAGCGACATTGATGCCTTTAACTCCATCACTGATATCTCCCGCTACACACCAACCTTTGGAATGGAAAATGCTTTTGTTTACCGTTTACTAACTTCTCTTGGTACACACCTTTACAGTGGTAACTTTAACATGAACGGAACCCAGGCAGGTTACGGTGGAATCAGCAATTCATCCAAGGGAGATGCTCCTGGACTGGTTATGTGGGGCATTGGTGTTAAAGGAAAATTCATGGAAAACTGGTCCTACAAGGCACAGTACATGAATTTTGAATTTGATGCAGCACCAGACGGAATAGATGATGAAGTTGGTCAGGAATTTGACCTGCGTGTTCAATACACATTCAGCAAACATTTCAGCATTGCCAACTGCTTTGCGGCATTTGATCCAGGTGATGCAGTCCAGGATCTAAAGGGTGATGATTTTGATGATACAGGTTTCATGAATACTGTCGAGCTTACATGGAAATGGTAAACAAGTAAGATTAATTTTTTTTCGGGGCAGTCCACTGATCAAGGGGCCTGCCCTGCTTTTTTTAATTTTTTGGGCTTGGTCATAACATGGGCCATTCGTCACAGTTGGCGGGCCAACGGGGTCATGCCCCCACCCCATACCTGAAGGTCACCCGCAAAAATATAAAGTTATTTTTGAGTGTGCCCTAAATTCCCCAGGAGTAGTTACCATGAAATCCAAAATAACTTTTATATTGTTTTTCTTCTGTATGTTACTTTGTTTTGTTCTGCCGCAGTCCCAGGCCGATAACAGTTCATTTCCTGGTTTAATGACTTTTTTGGAAACTGAATACTCTTCCCCGTTTCAAATGGCAGGCAAAGTTAAAGAGATATCAAAAAGCAGGCTTATCTTCACAAAAACAGATACCAGCCTGAAAAAGAGCAGAATTTTATGGGTATGTGAACACAAACCTGAAATTGCCCCGGCACTCCAATCCCGGGTGGCATGGATTAAAGTAGAGGCAATTTACAAAAACATGGTGATTGCAAAAGTGTTACAATGTGGGAAAAAAGCCATTCAGCCCAAAGACATTGTAATAACCCCGCCTCCTCCCATGATCCATATTTACACCAATATCAAAGCCAAACAGAGCAACAAGGCATATCAAAACCTGATTAACGCCCTGCTCTCCAAAGACATGCAGGTAAAAGAGATCTTTGAAGATACTTTTAACCAACCGCCTGGTGATTCAGATCTGCTGCTGTGCCTTGAATGGGAATCAGGTCAATTAACCTGCCAGTGTACCATGGCCCGTGAAAACAGGTTACTTTTCTCGGAAGCCATGGATTACCCGGAAACAATAGAGACCCTTTATGCTTCAGGGCACAGACTGCAGCAGAGTAAAAAGAAAGTATCCAGTGCTTTTCATGATACTGCTCCTGGAATGGAAAGTACCATTACAACTCTTCCAGCCACTGCTTCTGCACCTGGAAAAAATCCTTTGCCTGCAACTGATCCCACACCGGCCTCTATACCTGCAGCTGCACATGTTCCTTTTCCTGCAAATATGCCTGGAACCGCTCTGGCATCTGCCAATGTTAAGGTTTTTGCCACTACTCCAGGTGAACAAAGTATAGATTCAAACTTTCAAAAGGCAAAAACACCTGATCAAACAGAATTCCACCGTTTGTCAAAACTCTATAACCGGATAGTTGCCTGTGATCTGGATGCTGACGGCAGCCAGGAACTGGCTCTGCTTGGAAACAACGAAATAGCACTATACCGATTTGAACAAAACAACATGATTCCAGTGGCAAGTTACCAGTTTTCAGATAAAAATTTAATCCCCATTCACTTACACTCTGCAGACATTGATAAAATTCCTGGAGATGAACTTCTGGTAACCCTTTGTAAAGAGCTGACTGACTTTGATACAAAAGACAGTGAACCCTGCTCCATAATTCTCTCTTTAAAAAACAGAATGCTCAAGCCTCTGACAGCAAATATCCCTTATTATTTACGAACAATACAGGAGAGGAGAGGAGTAACTGTGGCACTGGCCCAGAAAAAAGGTGAATATGAACAATTTTCCGGCCCCATCATGGAACTTGGGTGGGATACTGAAAAAAACAGAATAACAACAGAAAAGCTCTATGGACCAGCCATGGGAATATACAGTATCTACCAGTTCAACCTTAAGCCCGGCAATGACCAGAGAGTATTAATTATAGAACCGGATGCCACCCTTCACGGCTATTTTGCACCGGAAGAGAGACTTGAAGCCACAGGCAGCCGCAATTACGGAAATTTTAAAGAGCTGGCCTATCCCTTAAAGCTGGACAATTTCAAAATAGTTGGCGGCTTTGACAAAGAGACATACAAAGAGATATACACTCCACGGCGCTTTGTGCAGATGCCTTTATTTGACAGACAGAGCTTTACGATTTATAAAGAACGAAAAGGGCAGACCGGGATAATTGACCGTGCAGTTCAAATGGCCTGGAAAAAAAGCATGGGAAAGGATCAGGTAACAGGGCTTAAATGGATTGGTCAGCAGATAGTGGAGACATGGCAGTCCAGAAAAATATCCAAAAACATTCTGGATTTTACTTTTATTGAAAACCCCCAACGCATTCTTGTGCTCTACCGTGAAGAGAATGGCTGTGCTGTGGAAACCCTGTGAGCAACGGGCATGATTGCAAAAACCTGTACAGAAATGTGGGCATCC
>JAYEHB010000517.1:0-4354 GCA_034659375.1 Thermodesulfobacteriota bacterium | reverse complement strand
GTTTTAGGGTTTCTTCCAGTATAGCTTTGATAATCTTTGATAAAAAAACTGCATAATCCTCTTAGTTCAACCCTTTCACCGTTCTCAAGGGCATTGGTTAAAGAATCAAAAAAAATCTGTACAATTTCAACTGCTTCTGTTTTGGTAAGATTAGCCTTTTGTTTTAAGGCTGCAATAAGTTCAAGTTTGTTCATAAAACCTCTTAAATATGAATATATAAAAATTATAACGTATGTTTTTTTTAATAAATATTTATTATAATGTAAATGTTTGGTCAGTGCCTCATATTCGTCTATTTGGGACTGCGTAGCATACTAATGCTATGTGAGCAGGTCAAAATGGGCGAAGATGGGGTGCTGACCGAATATTTACTCTTTTTAAATAAATTTTAATAATAAGTCAAGGTGTTATGACATAATGTCAGGTAATTTTTCAAGATCCTCCTTATTAATCTCAACACCTGCAAACTGGCCAAGTGCCTCAAGTTTTATTATTACTCTCTCTTTTCCCTTATACCGGAGAAATTCACCTTGCAGCCCTGCAAAAACACCTTGTATTACAATGACACTCTCTCCTCTTGTAAGGGATGAATCCTTTCCAGTTATAATGGTTTTGTTCTGCCCTGTTATTATTTTAAGGGATTCAATCTGTTTTGCAGGTACAGCCACAGGGCAATCATTGTATCCAAGAATTCGAATTGCACCAAAGGTCTTTAAAACTTTAAGCTGTTCTGCCGGTGTACTGAATATATTAACAAAAATATACCCTGGAAATAAAGGCACATCAATCATTATGTTTCTGTCTTTGCGCCTGCTCTGTTTTTTTATTGTGGGGGCAAAAACATCAATGGATTTTTTTAAAACAGATTGACAGACTATTTTTTCACAATGACTTCTAATTAAAAGTGCGTACCACTTTTTTTCCATACTCATTCTGTTCCAAATTCTCCAATTCCGTGCAGATTGATCATAAAAGCAAAAGATTTGTCATCTGGTTCATCTTTAAATGATAAAGAGAGAGACCAGCACTGTTTTTTTAAGATCATACCGATTTGAGTTTCTATTACTTTATGCTCTAAAAGATCTTTTTCATATGTAAAATAGGCAGAAAGCCTTTGTGTCAGGACAGTGTCTATTTTTGTATATAATGATTCCAGATTTGATCTTGTATATCTATACTCTGTATGGAACCGATCTCCTCTTTTGTTGTTTAGTGTTATACCTGTTTCACTCTCTGTGACTTGATTATCATAGGGGGACCATTTGAAATCAGCCTCCAGTGAAATATATCTGCCGGGATAGAATTCACTTTCCAGTGAGATATCTGAAAAAGGTTTTTCAATATCATCTTTTTCTTTGTTTATATCAAAGCTCTGGTAAAACTTAAACCAGGCAAATTCTCTGTAAATATAATTCTCTTTTTTAGAATTCATATCCACAGATTTTTTCTTTAATGTGAATCTGTTGGTAAGACTCCAGGTGATTAAATTTTTTCTGCCAATTTCATCAATGGCATCCTCACTATCAGTTGAGTCATCAAAATAATCAAACTTTGGAAGATCATCCTGGTCAATCTCAGGAATATAGCTGTATTTAATCATTGGTTTTATCTCATGCCGGATTTTTTCGGCAAACCAGTTTTTTGAATTAAATATTTTTGCCATCTCGGTTGAAAGTTCCAGATCAATATCATATATTTCCCTGTGGTGGAATGATTTTTTTTTGCCTGAAGGCTCTTTAAATTCATCTGTATACCACATGGTCTCTCTGATACCTGCCGATGGCTCAAATAAGAAAAAACTTTTGTATCTAAAAGGCAGGTAGATTCTTGGATAGAAATCTGTGCGGCTGCCCTTGATCCTGGAATCCGTTGTATCTTCCCTGTAAAAATATCTGTATTCTGAATCAAAATCAAAATAAAAAGGAAGATCGCCTGCCCGCTGTTTTAATCTGTTGAATTCAATTGCTGGAAGGGTTTGCAGGGTATTATTATCCACATTATCCCTTCTTGCAATAACATTATCAATCCAGTTTAAATCCATGTTTAAAGAGTAACATGACCATGTTTTGTTAAGGTTGAGCCGGTTTTCCCTTGTTGTGTCATCATAATCGTCCAGGCTTCTGCCAAAATTATCATCAAAGTAATTTTTGGTTGCATTAAAACCAGTATACCCGTCTTTAAATTCCCGTAAATAATCAGCATCACTGACATAATCAATGTCAAGCTTTAAAGACCATAGTTTTGAAAAAATCTGGTCATGTTTCATTCTAAACCAATACCTGTCTGAATTGGTTCTTGCAGGTGTCAGGTCAAAACTGTAATCTTTATTCTCATTTTTGTTATCCCCGATGTGCCGGTCATGGAGAAAATCATAAAAAATTGCCCCTTTTGATCCATTAGAGAGTCTGTATCTGTATTCAATACCTGTTTTAACACCTCTTTTTTCCATGTAATCTGTATAAATTGTGGCATCACTGTTTCTTGTAAGAGCTAAAAACAGAGGCTGTTCATATTCATATCCTTTTCTTTCCGAGGAGCTTATACGTGGTGATAGAAATCCTGTCTCTCTTTTTGTTTTTACGGGAAATGCAAGATAGGGGGAGTAGAGAAGAGGAGTGTTTTTTGCCCATAAGACCGCATGTTTCAGAGTTCCATATCCCTCAATGGTTACTTTTATCTCTTTTCCTGATAATTTCCAGTCAGGGCTGTCACCTGAACAGGATGTTATGGAGGCTTTATCAGCTCTGTACGTCTCTTTACCGGTTTTTTCTATTTTATTTCCTTTAATGTAGAAATTGCTTTCCTGAACAAAAATGGTGCCATTGTATATTGTGCCGGTTTCAGTTGCCAGATTTAGATCCATTAAGTTACAGGTAATAGTATCCTCTCCTGAGACGAGCAGTACATTACCTTTGGCATGTGCATCTTTTGTGGTATTGTTAAATTCCACATAATCTGCCTCAAGCCTTGTTGTACCGCCTGTGATGATCACAGCTCCCCTGGCAATAAAGAGTCTTCTCTCTTGATCAAAAGTTGCCTGTAACGCAGAAATATGCCATGAAACTTCATTATCTGGTTTTTGTACAGCATGGGCAGGTGTACTGAAAATTAGTAAATATAAAATTATACTTACTGCTGCTGAAAAAAAATTTTTATAATATTGATATTTTAAAGTTTTCAAGTATCAGTTTCCAGTTTTTCATTTTCCAGTTTTTAAAATTTCCAGTTTCAATTTGCACACTTATAAAATTTACTGTATAAAGCCATTTTAACTGTTAAAAGTCAAGTCAAGATAGAAAACAAAAAAAAGGTAAATATTCGGGTGATAATGTAAATATGAGGCACTGGCCGAATATTTTTATATGAAAGTCATGTCAAACCAGGAGTGTAACTTTCATCATTTGTTGTGTGCAGACTTAGACCACCAAGGCTGCCCGTGGCAGTTATATGAAACTCCGCCTGACTATTTAAAATTATAGAGTTTCACCCTTTGTTGTGGCCAATGCGAATACCACGCTCCGGCCGTGCCGGTTATAAAAAAAGAGAGTTGAGAATATGTTTATTACCCTTGAAGGGATAGAAGGGTCGGGAAAAACTTCACAAGTAGAGAGAATTGCACGTTTTTTTAATAATGCAGGATATGATACTATTGTTACACGAGAGCCTGGTGATACAGATATAGGGAAAAAGATACGCTCTATTCTTCTTGATCCTGAAAATAATGGTATCTCCCCTTTATGTGAGCTTCTGCTCTACGGAGCAGACAGAGCACAGCATCTTTTTGAAGTTGTTGTTCCATCGCTTAAGGCAGGTAAGATTGTTTTATGTGACAGGTTTGCCGATGCTACAGCTGTTTATCAGGGTGCTGCAAGGGGAATTGAAAAATCTTTGATAGATAAGATCCATGAAATTGTTGTAAAGGAGCTTAAACCCGATCTTACAATTCTGTTTGACCTTGATCCTGAAACAGGACTTGAAAGAACCTTTGCGGCAGTGAAAACAGGCCAGAGATCAGAAACTGAAACCCGGTTTGAGCAGGAGAGAATAGAATTTCATGAAAAGGTAAGAAAAGGGTATCTTGCCCTTGCCGGAAATGAAAAACAGCGTTTTCTCATTGTGGATGCTTCAAAAAACAAAGATGAAGTCTTTGAACAGATTCTTTCGGGGATTAAGCAGCGGTTATGTATAACTGCCACAATTAATTGAAAATTGAAAATTGAAAATTGAAAATTGAAAATTCACAATTCACAATTCATAATTCATAATTCATAATTCATAATTCATAATTCATAATTCATAATTCACAATTCACAATTCACAATTTGAACAGGATAGATAAAAAATGAGTTATTCA
>JAYEHB010000516.1:0-4369 GCA_034659375.1 Thermodesulfobacteriota bacterium | reverse complement strand
TTATAGTCACTGAGCCCAACCTGACGATTTCGTGCCATTTTTAATATTCATTGTGGACAAATGTATAATCCATCCCCTTTATTTAACAATGGTTGCAATTGCATTTTCAGCACCGTGTACTTTATAAAAAGATCGATGCAGAACCAGAATCCCCATTAACCCCTGGGGTCCATAAAAACCACTGAACTTGGAATGTGCTTCTCCTTTTTCTTCAATATTCTCTCTGTTAATAAAAGAGATCTCCTCTTTTTGTGAATACCCATTCTGGATAATCCAGTATTTTTTGTTTTGAAAATCTCTGGTTATTTTTTTGAAAATCTCCTGCCCTTTTTTTTGGGAAAGAGTTGCAGCAAAAAAAACTCCTTTACTCCCCCAGTTTAGATCAAGATCACTGCCTGCATATTTAATATAATAATTGCGCTGGTTCCTGGGTAATTTCATGAAATCTTCCAGGGAAACTTCTGTTCCATCCTCAAGTGTGAAACCTTCTGGTCTTATCAGTTGGGTATATGGAAACATATCACGCACAGCATCAGAAAAATAATGTTTTGTCTTTTCCCAGAAAGGAAATATAAGTGGCATTTTTTCATCAAAAAGTATTGAAGGAGGCAGATCATAAAATAATTCTCCATTCCTGCACTCCTCCATACGCCTTTTGAAATGATTGTCAGAAAGTAAACCTGCAAAGGCATGTGCCCTGATAAAATTACAATTGTATGGAGTTACATTTTTATCATAACCAAAATACTTTATACCGTGTTTCCTCACTTGCTGAATAAAAAATCTTATACCGGCAGGAATAGAGGCATTGTCAAGAAGATGATGAACCACTGGTTCCCGGGGCAAATATTTTTTTAAGCATCCGGCAAAATTAGAAGAGAGGCTCATGGGAAAGGTTTTACATTCTCCATAATCTTTTTTAAATTCATTAACAAATTGAAAAACCTGCTCATAAAGACCCCAGGCAGAGCCTGGACACTGAATTTCGGAAAATTTTCCTGGAATAACTTCATCTGTTCTGAAAAAAACAGGTGTTTGTAAGTTGTTAGCGGTAAATTTTTGATGAAATTTCCATCCCTGTCCTTTTGGCAGTTCATTTATAACAAGAGTGGCAAGTTCAGGGTCAAAATCACCTTTAAGGCTTGCGTTGAACAGATCAAGAGAAATCTTTTGATACTCTTTTATTAATTCATATCTTTTAAAGAAAAGGTTTACAGCCTCAGCTTCCAGTTTATACAAATCAGCAGAGACAAGACAGCTAAAATCGATATCTGCATTCAGGGCATGGTTTATATTATTGTCAAGATAATCATAATAATTCAAGGGGTAATTTCTCCGTATTATAAATTTGGGGTTTGCATCTTAGACCCGGTGCTTTATCGCTCTAATGCATTGATATTCTACAACTTTTCCATAATTATCATCCTGACAAATCTATGTCACAGTGCTTAACTGTTCCTGGTTCTTTTTTTCTGAAATTGAGAAAAAATAAGTACATAAAGCTAGTAAAAAGTGAAAATCCACCCAGTATAACCAGGGAAAATGTATATCCTGTCTTTGCAATTAATAAACCCATTACAAGAGGACCTGTAACATTTCCAACCCTTTCCCAGAGACGAAATATTCCCATACCTTTTCCGGGTCCAAGTTTGCGAACCAGTGCTGTCTCAGATATCAATGCTGCCTGGGATGAAACAGAAAAGGTTTGGGCAATACCTAATGAAAAAATAATAGCCAGTACCGCTGCAGCACCTGGCTGAACATAAAAGAGACACAGGGAAATACCGGTAATAAAACCGCCTGTCATAATAAAATATTTTCTAAAATGTTCTTTATCCAGATACTTTGAAAAAAGAGGTCCAAGAAAAACAATGGATAAACCATAGCAGATAATCATTCTTCCAATATTTGATTGAAGAATATTAATTTTCTGAAGATAGAGAGGAACAAAATAAAAGAGAAAACCCACCAACACCATCTTTGCCGGGATAGCCTGAAAAAAAAGGACAGAACAAAATTCACGGTCTTTGAAAACCATGAAAATTGTTTTAAAAAAGGAGATATTGCTGGAATTTTCAGATTTTACGCTTTTTTTCTTTCTGCTGCTGGAGTTGTGAAAAACAAACAGAGCAACTGCAAAGGCAAAAAGAGAAAAAAGAGCGCTTAAGAAAAAAATTCTGCTGTATCCAATACGATAAACCAGCATGCCGCCGATAACTGTACCACAGATATCACCGCTGAAAAAAGCTGCAAGAAAAGAGGACATTCCCATGGCTCTTTGACGTACACTGGTATTATCCATAATAAAACGCTGGCATGACATATATACCAGGGCAAACCCCACTGCGGTTATGCCACGGAAAAGAATAAGCTCTGTCAGATTGTGAGAAAAACCTGTAAGAAAATGCCCTCCTGCATTTATCACTGTTCCTGCCAGTAAAGATCTATACCATCCCTTGGTATCTGTTACCCCGCCGGATATGGGCATGCCAACTGCCATGATCAACATGAAAAGAGAGATGGGAAGTGCCAGAATCACCTCTTTTGGCACTCCTGGTATGGGTTGGTACAGGGTATCAATAAACAGGGGTAAAAAGGAGATGGAAAAACCATCGGCCATAATAAAAAGAAATACAAAGGGCCTTATAAAGGCATAGGGTATTCCATGGGAATCATCGGTTGCATCATAGGTTGATTTTTCTCTTTTCTCATGGAAAAAAGAAAACATCTTTAAATTTTTACCATAATTTTCTGCTTTCTGCTTTAGATCTTTTAACAAATCTGACGTTTTGTGAAGAGATTTTTCTACCGGCAAAGCGTCACATTCCCGATTTTTTTTAGTACTCTTTTTTAGAATACTGTTTATCTGTTCAAGCTGTTTATTAATTCCAGGTGCAAGTACAGCCTCTATTTTTGGAAAAAAAATCCGGGTGGTTGTAACAGGTGTAAGGTATTGTTTCAACGACTGAATGTGATAGTTGAATTTTTCAACCATACCTGCAAGTTCCTTCATAAACATATGTCTGGAACCTGGGATTGTGGAACAATTGTCAATGGAATAGCTCATTTCACTGGAGAGCTTTTCTAACGGTATGCTGATTTCAAAAGCAACAAAAAAACCGAGAAACTCAAAAGTTATTAATAATGAAGTCAAAATCACTGTGATCATATCAAAAAGAATCTGGTTTGATCTGTCAACTATTATCCGGGGTGAAATGTGCAGATTAATAAATCCAGCCTGTATGTTTTTTCGTTTATTCAGGATTGGCAGTACAATATTGGTATCATCGGGCGTCAAGCCTGCTTTTTGCGTTAAATGCTCTGTTTTAGAATCATGGAGCAGGGATCTCTGTTTTCCCTGCTCAATCTGCTCCATTTTATGATGATCTGCAAAGTAAAGCAGGTATCCCTTGTTATCTGTAATTTCAATAAAATTAAGTTCTGGAGCGGAATCAAGTATTTCCTGCAAACTCTTTTCCATTTTTATCAATTTGGTAATGGGGATACCGATGCTCAGTATTCTTTCCACATCATTTTTCAAAAATTCCGCCATTTTTTTGCACTTGATTTTTAACGTGGAAACATAACTTTTTTGATAAAGCTTGACATTTTTTGCAGAGTACCATATCTGACCAAGAACTATTATACCTACAGCTATAATAAAAACCTTTATTCTTAGATTTAACTTAAAGTTCATGGAACTTTCCTTTTGTAACTGTTCACAGTCAAGTCACCGATTGTAAGCGTTTACAGGGTGCTGCAGATGCAAGGCCCGGGCACGCAGACGTACTCATGTACTTCAATTGCCCGACTACGCAAGGTGCAGTGCCCTGTGAACGCTTACGTACTTTTTACTTCTGACAAGACAAATTGGTAAAATCTTTTTCCAGGCAGCTGATTTCCAGTCCTTTACAAAAATCATGCATCAATGAGATAATTACCCTGGTATGTTTACTCTCTTCAATGATTTTATTAAACAACTGCTTTTCTTCCTCATTATAATGACACTGATCTTTATTTGCTGCATGCACAAGTTCAAGCTCACACTGCTTCAGCCTGTCATGCAATTGAAAAATTTTTTGCTGTTCTTCCATTAATTTTTGTGCAGAGGCAAGACAATCATCTGATTTTTCGAGAAAACTGCTAATATAGACCTTGAGCAGTTCTATCTCACCTTTAATCTTATGTATATCAAATCCAGGGGTATAGGAATCCTGCACCTGATCCTTTTTATTCAAAAGAGTGGTCTTTTGAGTCTTCTCATCTATTTTTTTGTCAAAACCATCTTTTTTTTCAAAAAAACCGTTTTTCTGTCTGTTTTTGTCAAATATATCCGATATTTCAGCAATCTCTTTTTTTAAAGGTTTAA
>JAYEHB010000515.1:0-4371 GCA_034659375.1 Thermodesulfobacteriota bacterium | reverse complement strand
TATTATTTGAGTGTAACCAAAACAACGCAGAACCTCAGCTCATGATTATCAAAACGTAGGGGCGAACGGCCGTTCGCCCGTACTGGCATCAATGGTTAGCTTTTTTAAAATTTGGTTTTATGGTTTTATGCACCATTTTGGTTACACTCATATTATTTTCTTTCAGTTCCCTATAGTCGTTGATATTCATGAATTTCATCTTGAAGAATATATGCTCGGGTACTTAACCTGAAGGCCACACGTAAGCCGAATAATTACCATGGGGCTGTGCGGAATGTTGATTGTTTGGTTTAGTGTTTATGCGATATTGCATAATTTATGCAATATCGCATAATAGCCGTTTGAGTATGGATAATTATCACCAGACTGACGTGTTAACCACTGTTTCAATGCCCGGAGTCTGTTTTTTTTAAGGTATCTGATAATGCAAATTTGCATTATCCAATTAATTGCTGTTCTTGTTAAAAAGCAGTGTGCCGACTCGATATAGTTGATTTGTTTTTAATTGTCTTATCTGGCATGTACTTTGCTAAGTCTTTTGGTGAATATCAATAAAGACACCACTGCCATGGCAGATCTAAAGAAGATACAGTGCCAATCCCATTATTACAACACATTGGGCAGAGTTTTTTTTGTATTTTTGACCCTGGAAAAAAAGTGTCGTGAAAACAATTGAATAGTGTTATTTCTTTTTCAAAGAAACCTGCAATAAAAGCAGATAAGGAGGCAAAATCAAAAATAAAGAATAGATGTTACATCGTCATTCAAGGCGGGGTTGCCGGTTGCATGGTTAAAGAATGTAAGAAATATTATTAACTATATTGATCAGGGAGAATAGCAGTTATGTTAAAGCTTAAAAAAGATTTTTCAATAAGTTCCATGATTTTCACTCTTTTTATCGCAATTATGATTACAGGATTAGGGCATGTTTATGTTAATGAGGCAGATGCAGGCACTAAATATAAATTCATGATGCAGAACATGTTTTCATTGAATCATCCAGTTACCCAGGCTGTGAATGAGATGGCTAAATCAATTAAAAAAGATTCCAACGGCAGAATAACGATTCAGGTTCTTCCTTCAGGTGCCCTTGTAAAGGGGCCCAATATTTTTGAAACTGTTGGTAATGGTGCCATTGATATGGGGACAACCTGCAGCTGTTATCATGGAGGAATACTGCCGGTTGCCGCCACTGCATTTGCACTTCCCGGTGATCCCAGGGGTGTTGATGATATCATGGATTTTATCTACAAAGATGAAACAATGAATTTTTTACGAGATGCATATGCATCAACCAATGTAAGGTATGGTGCCCCTCTTATCTGGGATGGATATACAATTGTTTCCAAAAAACCCATTAAAACCTGGGATGATCTTAAAAAACTTAAGGTTAGAGCTTCTGGTTCCATTGCAAAGACCTTGAGACAGATGAAAGTTCCCACTGTGTTTATTCCTTTTTCAGAAATTTATGTGGCTCTTTCACGTGGTACAATAGATGCTGAAATCAGTGGAAGCCATACTGAGAGTTTTCTTGCCAAAACCTTTGAGGTTGCCCATTATCAGACTATTCCTGCTATATCCGGAGCCCAGAATTGTGAAATTATTCTTAACAATGATAAATGGAATTCCCTTTCTGAAGAGCTTAAAACTATTTTTGAAAAATCCCTTAAAGATTGTTCTTTAAGAGTTGCCCAGATCTTTAACGAGCAGGATAAAAGTTCCAGAGCTAAGATGGAAGCACAGGGTGCTGAATATATAAGACTTCCTGATGATGTGATGAATAAATGGATGCAGGCAGCTATTCAACTTTGGGATGATGAGCTTGCCAAGGAAAGCTCCCTTTCTGCAAAATATATAAAACTTGTAAAAAAAGATCTTAAAAATAGAGGCTATAACTTATAAATTATTCGGCATCCTTCATATCAGCAATCAGCATAAAAGTACTTTACACTTCTTTTGTGGAAAATACCTTTAAACAGGGAATGCCCTCAAAAAGTGTAAAGTACTTATGAAGGATGCCAATTATTCCATGAAATTTTTCTGGACATGGATAAATAGTGCCTGATCTAAAACCTGAAAATTTTGTGAGCTGTACTCGTCTTCGACCCCCGGGTACAAGGCGGGCAATAATTTTAACCAGAGGGATACATTAAGTATTTTGAGGATTAAAATTATTGATCAACACAGTAATCGGGAAAATTGGCGATTTTCAGTCGGGCATTACATAATGTTCAGAGGAACAGGGAAGTATAGGATTGATTATGCATATGGTTAAAAAGTTTATAAATTTTGCAGAAAAGATTAATAAAACAGTTGGAAAGGCTTCATGTTACCTTATTTTTGTGTTCATGGGTTTCATGGTTTTTGAAGTTATTGCAAGATATTTTTTCGAAAGTCCTACAATCTGGGTCCATGAGTTATGTGGTCAGCTTTTTGCGGCATATATTGCCCTTACAGGAGGCTGGGTGTTATATGACAAAGGTCATGTGGCTGTTGATATAATTTATCAGTATTTTCCTGATAAAGGAAAGTATGTGGCAGATGTAATTGTATCCCTGACAGCTCTGTTTTTCTTTGTTATTCTGTTCTGGCAGGGCTATAAATTTGCATGGCATGCGTTTGTAACAAATCAGCATTCACATACTCTTTTCGGGCCGCCCATGTGGCCTGTAAAAATGATGCTTCCCGCAGGAGCCCTGCTTTTTTTACTTCAAATACTGGCTGATCTTGCCCGGAGTATAACAGACTTTCAGAAGAGGAGAGTATAATGAATCCCGCTTTAATTGTTGTGCTGATGTTCCTGGCTGTTATTACCCTGTTTATTCTAAGGACTCCTGTTGCTTTTACTCTTGGTGCTGTGGGAATTGTCTCTCTTCTGGCGATCAATGGTCCCATGTTTTTACAATTGCTTCCTCCTTCAATTCTGGAAAACATGACAAGTATTATTCTTCTTGCCATTCCTCTGTTTATTTTCATAGGCTGCATGCTTGAAAAATCAGGTATTGCAGACGAGATCTTTGAAATGATTTATAAATGGCTGGGGCCTGTACCAGGAGGGCTTGCCATCGGAACTGTTTTTATCTGTGTCATTTTTGCAGCCATGGTGGGTGTTGTAGGAGCAGCAACTGTGACCATGGGTTTGATTGCCCTTCCTGCAATGCTTAAAAGGGGGTATAAATCAACCCTTGCCATCGGGTGTATTTCAGGAGGAGGTGCGTTGGGCTTTCTTATTCCGCCAAGTGTTACCATGATTGTATATGCTTCTCTTTCCAATCTTTCCATTGGCAAGATGTTTCTGGCCGGAGTTGTCCCAGGGTTTATGCTTGCCGGTTTTTTCATGGCATATATTCTTATCAGAAGTTTGATTAATCCTGAACTTGCTCCTCCTATACCAAAAGAGGAAAGAGCAACATGGCCTGAAAAATTCATTTCAATTAGAAATCTTGCAATGCCCTTTGTCTTGATATTTTCCATCATGGGAACTATTTTTTCAGGACTTGCAACTCCCACAGAGGCTGCTGCCGTTGGAGCTGTTGTTTCAATGATTATTGTTCTGGTAAGATCAAAGTCATTGAAAATAACCTTGGAGACTGTAACAACTGCTGCTGAAAAAACGGCCAAGCTTACAAGTATGGTTTTGTGGATAATAATTGGTTGCCTTGCTTTTTCAGCCGTTGTTAACACTTTAGGGCTTCCAACCCTTTTAAATGATTTAATTGACTCCCTTGGAGTTAACAGATGGGTTGTTTTGCTTGTAATGCAGTTGAGCTTTTTCTTACTTGGAATGGTAATGGACGATCTTCCAATTATAATGATAACCGTGCCTATTTATGTTCCATTGATTACTATTCTTGGATTTGACCCTTTGTGGTTTGGAATTCTGTTTATAGTAAACATGCAGATGGCATACTTGACACCACCTTTTGGTTTTGTTCTGTTTTACATGAAAGGAGTTGTTCCTGACGGTGTTACCATGGGAGACATCTACAGGTCTGTCTGGCCGTTTATAGGTTTGCAGATAGTCTGTCTTATCCTGATTATGCTTTTTCCACAGATTGTTCTCTGGCTTCCTTCTGTTGTGGGCATGTAAAATTGACTCTTATGTAAAAAAGCCCCGGGCAGTGCCCTGGGTTTTTTTGTACACCATTTTAAATCTATGTTTTTTACTGTAAATTCAGACCTCGTGACTTTGCTAAAATTTTTTGGACAATTTTACAATAACTATTTGAATTTACAATCAATTAAAATATTGTGTAAAACATTATAAAAATTGGACAGAAGCAAAATTCGTGCCATATAATGATTTCAGTAAGTTACAACAAAGTATAGGTAAAAATATAAGGAAATGTCAAAATCCAATCCAGAGATCTG
>JAYEHB010000514.1:0-4372 GCA_034659375.1 Thermodesulfobacteriota bacterium | reverse complement strand
CTATTCTTCATTTGAGGAGGCTGTTAATAATATGGTTACAGAAGAAAAAGTTTTTAACCCTGACCCTGAAAACGTAATGATCTATCAAGATATTTATTCCAGAGTTTACCAGAAGATGTACAGAGCCCTGGAACCGCTTTACAAAGAGATAAGGGATATTACAGGATATCCGGAATAACCGGCATACCCTAAAGGGCAGAAACTGGCTGGAACACGGATTCTGCACATCGGCCACAATACCCTGAACCCTAAAGGGCAGAAACCAAAAAATGAAAATCATAATAATTATAGATATTTAAAAAGATTTTTATAAAAAAATGGCGAGGCAAAAAAATGAGCAAACCAAAAGAATTCACTCCTGACTGGACTGAAAATGTTCCTTTACAGGGTTCGTACAGATCAATTTTTAAATGGGGTGGCAAGGATCAGTTCAAAAATCCCAGTGCTGGTTTTTTCAAGGTTATTAAAGAGAGTCTTAATCTTTCAGATGATGATTTTAAGCAGAAAACAACAACAGGTGATGAAAAGGTTGAGTTTAAAAAAGATATCACCCTTTTAGATGATGATCTCTCTCTTCTGGTTGAAATAGTTGGCAGGGACAATGTTGCTTTTGACAGTTTTTCAAGAGTTAAATATGGCAGTGGAAATTCCATGGAGGATATTCTTAAACTCAGGAACAGTGTAACTGAAAATCTGCCTGATATTGTTCTCCATCCAAGAAATAAAGAGGATGTAGAAAAGATTGTATCTTTCTGCAACCAGAAAAAAATAGGTGTCAATGTTTATGCAGGTGGAAGTTCAGTCACGTTAGGACTTGCATGCGAACATGGAGGTGTTGTCCTGGTCATGGGTACACACATGAATCAGGTTGTGGAATTTAATGAAACAGACCAGACAATTACGGTACAAGCCGGAATGATGGGGCCTGTTTATGAAGATCTGCTGAACAATGCACCTGAAAAACTTGGAGCCAAAAAAAGATATACAGGAGGCCATTTTCCCCAGTCCTTTGAATATTCATCAGTGGGTGGATGGGTGGTAACCCTTGGTGCAGGCCAGGCTTCATCCTACTATGGTGATGCCTGTGATCTTGTGATGAGCCAGGAGTATATCACACCTGCAGGCTCTTTTAAGACCCTTAACTATCCTGGAACAGCCACAGGCCCTAAAGTCAATGATATCATGAAAGGCAGCGAAGGGTGCTTTGGTGTGCTTGTCAGTGTTACCATGAAAGTTTTTCAGTATTTTCCTGAAAATACCAGAGCCTTTGCCTTTATCTTTCCTGACTTTAAATCTGCTGTAAATGCAAGCCGTGAAATCAGCCAGTCAGAGTCTGGTATGCCTTCCATTTTAAGAATATCCGATCCTGAAGAGAGTGATGTGGCAATGAAGATGTATGGACTTGAGGGGTCAATTCTTGACAGCTTTATAAAATTTAAAGATTTTAAGCCGGGCAGAAGATGCATTCTCATGGGCCAGGCAGACGGAGAAAAAGGGTTTACAAAACTTGTGAAAAGCAGCGTAAAAAAAATATGCAAAAAAAACAGAGGCATGTATATCACAGGATACCCCATGAAAAAGTGGCACCATGGAAGATTTAAAGATCCTTATATGCGTGATGTATTAAATGATTATGGGATTTTAATAGATACATTGGAAACATCGGTGACATGGGACAATCTTGAGCTGCTTTACAAAAAAGTCAGGTCATTTATAAAACAAAACCCTGATACAATCTGCATGACCCATGCATCACATTTCTATGCCCAGGGCACCAATCTCTACTTTATATTTATAACCAAAATGGATGATCTGGATAAATTTAAAAAATTCCAGCAGGGAATAATTGCGCAGATAGCTGCCAATAAGGGCTCTTTAAGTCACCACCACGGTGTGGGCAGAATGATGGCACCCTTTATGAAAGAGCACCTTGGAGAGGAGCAGGTAAATGTTTTAAAGGCTCTTAAAAAACATTTTGATCCCAATAATATCATGAATCCTGGAACTACTCTGGGACTTAACTGATGATATTAAAATTTCCGTTTGCGTGGGACCTTCAGGTTAGGTTTTGGCTTGTCCTGGCCAGGGAGTATTTTTTCCATGTTTAATAGTATTTTTATTGTACAAGCTGGTTCATTTCAAATATTGGCAGACAGATGGAGAGTACGATAAATCCCACAACAGCTCCCATGACAAGTATAATCAAGGGTTCTATAAGAGCTGTGATTGCTGCAACAGATGATTCAACCTCTTTTTCATAAAGATCAGCAGTTTTTTCAAGCATTTTTTCAAGTTCACCACTTTTTTCTCCAACCCTGATCATCTGGGATGCAAGGGATGGAAAAAGGCTGTGTGCTTCAAGGGCATATCCCAGTTCTCCACCCTGTTCCACAGCTTCTGCTGCCTGGGATATTATTTTTGTAAATACCCTGTTTCCTGTAATTGTTCTTGCTATATCAAGTGCTGTGAGCATTGGTACTCCATTTTCAAGAAGAGATCCAAGGATTCTTGTAAATCTGGCTGCACTGAGTTTTTGAAGAAGTTCCCCTGCTTTTGGAATGTTGAAAAGTGTTTTGTCAATAATATAAGCTCCTTTTTCACTCTTTTTTGCCATGTGGACAAGGAAAAAGAGAACAACGGGAATAAGCAGTATCAGCCACCACAGGGTTTTAAAAAAAGAGCTTACAGATATGAGAAAAAGTGTGGGGCCGGGCAGAGTCTGGTTCATGTCTGAAAAAATATCGATAATTCCCGGTACAATATAGGTCAGGAGAAAGAAGAGTACCATGGCACCGATAAACGCCATTAAAACAGGGTATGCCAGGGATGCCTGGAGATTTTTTTTTGTCTCCTCCCTTTTTTCTGTAATATCAGCAAGACGCTCTAAAACAATTTCAAGTGTTCCTGAGGATTCTCCTGCATTTACCATACTTACATAAACCTGTGAAAAGACAGAAGGGTACATGGACAAGGCCGCAGCAAAGCTGTTTCCCTCTTCAATTGAATCCTTTATTTTGGAGAGAATTTTTTGAAAGGCTTTTGATTTTGTCTGATCCGTAAGTGTTGATACTGCAGAAACCAGTGGAAAACCGGCAGAGAGAAGAGTTGCCATCTGTCTTGTTATCATTGCCATCTCAGATGTCTGTACCCGTGAAAACATAAAAAATGATGAAGTTTTACTCTTTTTTTCTGTTGAGAATTCAGAATCTACCTCTTTTATGGAAACTATGAATATATTCTGTTGTCTAAGCTTTGCTCCGGCAGAGGTAAGGCTCTTTGCATCTATGATTCCACTACTCTTTTTTCCCTTGCTGGTTAACGCTTTATATTCAAAAACAGGCATTGTATCTCCAATAAACTATTGCATAAACAGATAAATAAAGTATATTAATCATGATTTTAAGTAAAAAGCAATGTAACTGTTTACAGTCAATTTTCCGAATTATAAGCGTTTACTTCGGCATTGCATATGCAAGGCAAAGGGCAGGCAGACGTACTCATGTACTTCAAGTGCCCGACTACGCAAGGTGCAGTGCCCTGTGAACGCTTACCAAATCAATTAAATAGTGTAATTAACTAAAGGGTGTTGAAATCGATCGCCTTTTTTCAAAAAAATCAGTGGGTTATCTTAAAACAGTTGTTTTGATGCAACTTATTGAAATCATTTGGAATATATGTAAAACAAGCAGGCCGATTTCAACACCTTTTAATAGAAGGAGGATTAATGATCACACCTGTAATTCTTGCCGGAGGTTCGGGAACAAGATTATGGCCCCTTTCAAGGGAACTCTATCCAAAACAGTTGATAAGCCTCACCGATGAAAATACCATGCTTCAAAATACTCTTTTAAGGTTAAACAAGGCTGAAAACATTTCACCTCCTGTGGTTGTATGTAATGATGAACATAGATTCATGGCAGCAGAACAGATGAGAACCATTAATGTTAAGCCCTGCTCCATTATACTGGAACCTGCAGGACGCAATACTGCTCCTGCCATT
The DNA here is from genome assembly GCA_034659375.1 of Thermodesulfobacteriota bacterium. Lineage (GTDB taxonomy): Bacteria > Desulfobacterota > Desulfobacteria > Desulfobacterales > Desulfobacteraceae > DATFJZ01. The sequence goes on along the minus strand of JAYEHB010000514.1, from coordinate 372 downwards.
GCTGTGGCTGCTCTTAAAGTTCTGGTACATGGCAATGATCCTGTGCTTCTTGTGCTTCCTGCTGATCATGTTATTAATAATACAGCAAATTTTCATGGTGCGTTAAGAATCGGGAAAAAACATGCAGATAACGGGCATCTCATCACCTTTGGTATTATTCCTGATTCTCCCAAAACAGGTTACGGGTATATTAAAAAAGGGGAGACTCTTGATTCATCCTCCAAAGCGTTTAAAATTGACAGCTTTGTGGAAAAACCTGATGCTTCAACTGCCAGGCAGTATTTTGATTCAGGAAGTTTTTGCTGGAACAGTGGTATGTTCATGTTTAAAGCATCATTAATCATTGCAGAGCTTGAAAAGCATGTACCGGAT
>JAYEHB010000513.1:0-4403 GCA_034659375.1 Thermodesulfobacteriota bacterium | reverse complement strand
ATCTGCGCCGGCATATTCTGCCATGCGAAAATTGACAATATCAGATGGCATTAGGTTTACCTCAGCACATGAACCTGCACCTTCCATGATTATCATATCAAAGGAGTTTTTAAGTCTGTCATATGCTTTACATGCCTCTTTAAAATAGAGACCCTTTTTATGATGGTAGTCTGAGGCTGTGCTGTTTTCAAAGGGTCTGCCATTTAAAACAACCTGGCAGCCAATTTCTCCAGTGGGTTTTAACAATAGGGGATTCATGTCCACATGGGGAATAATTTTTGCTGCCTCGGCCTGGACAATCTGGGCCCTTCCCATTTCATTCCCTTTCGGTGTTATCCCAGAATTATTGGACATATTCTGGGCTTTAAACGGTGCAACTTTTATATTTTTATCTGCAAGGGATCGGCAGATGGCTGCGGCAACAATGCTCTTTCCCACATCAGAACCGGTTCCAAGAATGGCTATACATCTGCTTTTATTGATTTTTAAACTATTTTCAGGCATCCTTACTGGCTCCGTCTCTTCGAATTCGTAAATATTCGGCCGAAGATTTACTCGAATTCTGGTTTATTTCTTGTTATGGCAAGCAGTTCTGCCATGGCCGAATATTTACCTTATTTTTCGTAACTGTTCACAGTCAATTTGCCGAATTGTAAGCGTTTACAGGGTGCTGCAGATGCAAGGCGGCGGGCATGCAGACGTACTCATGTACTTCAAGTGCCCGACTACGCAAGGTGCAGTGCCCTGTGAACGCTTACTTATTTTTCAATCCCAACCCGTGCCATAACACCCTGATTAAAGTAGTGCTTTATTTCATTCATCTCTGTTACAAGATCTGCCTTTTCAATTACAGCAGGAGTTGCACCACGCCCTGTTATCACAAGCTCAACATGATCCGGCTTTATATTGATAAGATCAATGAGATCATATTCTGATATGAGTTTGCACATCACAGCCACATTACCCTCTTCCACTATGACAAGATCATGCTCACCTTTCTCAAGAATGTCAGACAGTCTGTTGTAACCCCTTGCTCCGGCTTCAACATCCTCAAGAGATGGCTTGCCTTTAACAAATTTTCCAAGACCATACTGCTCCACTGTTATCTGATCTTTAAATTTTTCCAGAGCCTTTATTTCAGAATAGTCTCCCTGCTTTAAAAACTGTGCAATAAAAACCTTAAGCCCAGCACCTGCAGCTCGTATGGAGAGTCCAAGTGCTGCTGTAGTTTTACCTTTACCATTTCCTGTGTATACCTGAACATAGCCTTTCATGCAAAATCTCCTTATATTTAAAAATCAGTAACTCAACTTTCTGGCCTTAATTTTACCGGTTAAAGTCTCAAAATCCTATCGGGGTCAGGCTTTTGTTATTTGTGTCGTTTGATCACGCCTTGAAGACGAACAAAATGGCTGCACGATATGAGTAGATTATTTTTTTCCAGTTCCCTAAGCGTTACAAAAATCAAATGAGTGTAACCAAAATGGTGCATAAAACCAAATTTTAAAAAAGCTAACCATTGATGCCAGTACGGGCGAACGGCCGTTCGCCCCTACGTTTTGATAATCATGAGCTGAGGTTCTGCGTTGTTTTGGTTACACTCAAATCAAATCTCATATTTTTCGGAATAACCCCTTGGAGTATACATGAAACCAAGATACTCAACCGAGGCACTATTTCCCACAAACAGGATTGTCTGCATATCAACCTCGGCCTGGTCCATATCCTTTAATGAAGTTACCACAATTTTTTGTTTTTTTCTCATGGCTGAGGTTACAACTCCTACACTGGTGTCTCCAGTCCTGTGTTCCATGATGATCTTTTTTGCCCTTGCAAGCTGCCAGTCCCTTTTTTTGCTCTTTGGGTTGTAGATGGTAATCACAAAATCTGCTGAGGCTGCTGCTGCCAATCTTTTTTCTATTTTTTCCCAGGGCGTTAAAAGATCACTGAGACTGATGGCTGCAAAATCATGGGTCAAGGGAGCTCCAAGAAGAGCTGCACCTGCTGACAAAGCTGGAATTCCAGGAACGATCTCTATCTCAAGTGTCTGGTTAGCATGATTCTCATTATTTTTTATCTGTTCGGCATTATGGCGTATCAGGGTTATCTCTCTTTTCTGACACATTTCAAATACAAGGCCTGCCATGGCATAAATTCCAGGATCTCCACCGGATACAAGGGCACAGGTACTACCGGAAAGTGCTTTGTCAATGGATTTTTCCACCCTTTCAACTTCCCTGGTCATGCCTGTGGAAATTATCTCTTTCCCTTTTATCTCATTTTTTATCAGATCAATATAGGTGGTGTAGCCTGCAACGGCATCGGCCTCTTTTAAAAGATCAAAGGCTCTTTTAGAGATGTGACCGGCATTACCGGGGCCTGTGCCTATTACAAAGAGTCTGGCTCTTTTCTGGCTGCAGCCACAGTTACGTTCCCCTTTTTCATCTTTGGTATTACAAGTTTGCCCCTGTTTGACGCAAGAATTGCTGCTGCTTCGCATACGCTTTTTACTCCCATATGTTTTTCAACTATTTTAGATGGCGTTTCTATTGTTTCAACTGAATTAAGTTCCTGTTTTGTAAAATAATCTATTTCAATGCCCATCTTTTCTGCACAGATCAAAAGGCCCTCTTCATCGGCCTTGACATGGGTGGTTGCAATTTTTTTAATACTCTGCAAAGAGAGAGAACTGCTTTTAAAGACAAAACTTAGGAATTCATAGATCTCCTCAGATGAGGTGCCCCTGTTACAGCCTATTCCAACGAAAAGAAAAACAGGACGTAAAATAAGAGTTTCACGTGGAACGTTTTTTGTGAAGTCAGAACAGAACAGATCCATGGGCCTTTTGCAGGAGCTCTCTGTTAAATTTCGCAGATGTTCAGGCAGCAAGGGTGCAACAAGGCTATATGGGTCATAAAGATCAATCTTTGAATTCATCAGGAATGCCATGTTGATTTTTTTTATCATGCCTGGATTTTCAATGGCAAGACCCATTTTTTTTGCAATGGAATCAATGGCAGGAAGGTCATTCACATCTGTTGCCGTTGTTATGACAGGATCAGCTCCTGTTACCTCTGCAACTTTTAAGGCAAGATCATTTGCTCCGCCAATATGCCCTGCAATCAGGCTTACGGCGTGGAGTCCCTGATCATCTAAAACCACCACCGCAGGATCTGTTAGTTTTGATTTTAAAAGCGGAGCAATGAGTCTCACTGCAATGCCTGTGGAAAAGATAAAAATATGACCCTGGTATTTTTTAAAATTTTCAGCAACCTCTTTTGCAAGGGAGGTGAAAATAATCTCTTTGTCAGAAACTTTGAAAGAGCTTGCAAGTTTGCTGGAAATAAAAAAATCGGCTTTTTCAAAAGCATCAACAATCTTTGGGCCCTGCTTTATCCCGCCCGGGGTTATTGCCCATACAGCAAGTACGGGCGAACGGCCGTTCGCCCCTCCACTGGCGGCTGTCCGGGTGTCCCTACAGATTTTAGTTTCTGCAGTCATAATTAGTTCCGGGCTCCGATTATTTCCTGAATCCATGGGAAAAGGCTGCATCATAAAGGCATGAATCTTTTATTAATGATTTATTTTTACAGGCTGCCACTGCCTGCCCTGCTATAATAAGTGCCTGGCGGGTAAGCCCCTCCTCTTTGACAGTCTTACAAAGATTTTTTATCTCTGTTGTAACAATTCTCTCTTCAGGATGGCTCACCTTAAAGGCAACAGCACAGAGACTCTCTTCTCCATAATGCCTGGCCAGAATTTTTTGCACCTTTTCAACATGGGCAATGCTTAAATATATTGCCATGGAGGCTTTGTGTGCAGCCAGAGTCTCAAGGGACTCTTCTTCAGGAACCGTCGTCCTTCCTGAAATCCTTGTGAAAATCAGGGTCTGGGTAACTTCGGGTAAGGTATACTCCATTCCCATTGCTGCTGCTGCTGCAAATCCTGCGGTGACTCCAGGTATAACCTGGTATGGAATTGAACGGTTTTCAAGTTCTCTTATCTGTTCAAAAATTGCACCGTAGAGCGAAGGATCTCCTGTATGAAGACGTACAATTTTTTTATTATCTTTATGGTTTTTTTGTATCATCTCAATGATCTCATCAAGGTTCATGGAGGCACTGTTAACTGTATCAGCATTTTCCTTTTTCCAGGTGAGCATAGCCTCTGGCACAAGTGAACCTGCATAAATAATAAGATCTGCAGCCATAAGAGCTTTTTGAGCCTTAACTGTTATAAGCTCAGGATCTCCAGGCCCTGCGCCTGCAAAAACTATTGGATTTTTCATTTTTATATCATCTCCTTTGTTGTAACCGTTCACAATCAATTCACCGAATTACCTTTTTTTTACCTGATATTATCCATACTGGATTTAATGCCTCAAGTCTCTCTCCAAAGGGCAT
>JAYEHB010000512.1:0-4408 GCA_034659375.1 Thermodesulfobacteriota bacterium | reverse complement strand
AATAACTGTTTTATTTTCAGCATCAATAACAAAGGTTTCAGGGCCCTTGTTAAAATCATCTCCCTCTCCTACATAAGCGATTCGGTTACCACAAACTATTATGCATCTATTACTGCAGAGTTCGCCAGTGTAAACATTAAAAAGGTTGGCATTTATCACAACAAGGTCAGGATACTGTTTTCCAAGAGCAGTATCCATAAGCCCTTGAGAATCCCGATAAAAAAATGATTTTGAATCAAAACAGTTTGTCTTCATAAGATTTCAGGCTCCTTTAAAACAAAGGTAAGGTTCACAGGAAACTGCATACGGATAGTGCATTTCATATGACCTCATACATTTCTACCTTAAATAATTAAAAGATGGTATGAAGTCATGCGAAATTGGCTATAGTCGGTCACCTGAAGTACATGAGTACGTCTGCGTAACCATAGCCTTGCATCTGCAGCAGTAAATATTCGGCTTATACTGTAAATATTTACCTGCAGCACCCTGTAAACGCTTACAATTCGGTAACTTGACTGTGAACAGTTACAAAAAAAAATTAAACTGTTAATATTGTGAAGTTTTCTGATAGAGTTGTCAAGAGAATAGGCAGATAGCAAAAAAAGCTGCAACTCCCAGGCTGGTATGAGTGTAACCTTTTTGAGTTTTGACTTTGCTGAAAACATGAATTTCCTATATTCTTGGATCATAACATATTGATTTTACGTTCGTTAATTTTGGAATTTTGACCATTCCTACTCAAAAAGGTTACACTCGGCTGGTATAGGAATTAGTTTAAAGTATATTTTAAAATTTATATCAATATAGTAAAATCAAGTTTAAACTATTGACATATTTAGCAAGATATATTAAATTAAAATTTAATAAGGAGGTAAATATGTTAAATTACTTCAGAAGTAAACAGGCTCGGATCATTCAGTCCATACCCAATGAGTTTGTTAGAAAAAAATACCTGGAAATACTGGCATCCCCCAACAGACTGGTGGGTTTGACAGGTCAGAGAGGTGTGGGAAAAACCACCCTTTTATTGCAATATCTGAAAAATCATTTTCAGATCAGTGAATATCTATACTTCAGTGCAGATGATATCTATATAGCAGATACAAAGCTTTATGACATTGCCGATGAGTTTGCCAGGGTTGGCGGAAAGGTGCTTGTTATTGATGAAATACACAAATATAATAACTGGGCCCAGGAGATAAAGAATATTTACGATTCATTTCCCGCAATGCTTGTACGATTCAGCGGATCATCAATGCTTAACCTGTTATATGAAAAATATGATTTGAGCAGAAGATGCGTTACCGCACAGATGGAAACCTTAAGTTTTATTGAATATCTTGAACTGAGCAAAAAGCTTATCCTGCCAAACCTGTCCATGGATGACATTAAAGCCAATGCCTCACAAATCAGTCTTGACCTGGCACTTTCCCATTCCAATATTTACAGCGATTTTCAGGATTACCTTAAGTTCGGTGCATATCCTTTTTTCATGGAGGATAGAGACACGTTCAAAAATAAACTTTTCAATGCCCTTGAGAAAATTATCAATGAAGATATACCATCCTGCAATAAGATTGATTATACAAAAATCACTGTTTTTAAAAAACTTATTGCTAAATTAATTGAATCAAGGGTGCCATATAAGGTTAATGTGGCAAAATTGTCTTTGGAACTTGGCATCACCCACCCAACTCTCTCTGCCTATTTAGATATGCTCAAGGATTCAAAAATCTTTCATCCAATAAAAAAATATTCGGTTAAAGTGTCAAAAAAACCTGAAAAGCTTCTTTTTGACAATACCAATATACTCCATGCCTATACCGATGAATTCGGAGTGGAGGTAAATAAAGGTACAGCCAGAGAGACTTTTTTTGCCAGCTGCTTTTCTGATATTTTTTATTCTGATATTGGTGATTTCAGGGTAAAAGATATGTTTTTTGAAATTGGCGGCAGGAACAAGACCTTTAAGCAGATCAAGGATGTAAAAAACAGTTACCTTGTCATTGATACGGATTACACCACGGAGAACCGCAAAATACCCCTATGGCTTTTCGGATTAATGTGATACAGGTGTGAATGCTTCTTATGCTGGTTTTATATGAAACTCCGTTTAACTAAACCGTAGTTTCATGCTTTGTTGTGGGCAGAACGATATGTAAAGAGCTCTGCCCGTGGCAGTTTATATGAAACTCCGCATAACTATTTAAAATCATGGAGTTTCATTTTTTGGTTTCTGCCATTTAGGGTATTGTGGCCGATGAGAATGACCATGCTCCGGCCAGTTTCTGCCCTTTAGGGTATGCCGGTTATAAAAAAGGATCTTTATGCACTTTATGAAAAAAATTCAATTTAAAGAGACAACAGGGTACCAGCTTGGCTGGTCTGTTTTCGGTCCTCCGTTGATGACAGTATACTGTTATGTACTTGGAGATCTGATGATTGATACGGGCCAATCCCATATGCAAAAAGAGGCGCTGAGGATTGCTGAGGATCATAAAATAAAAAAAATTGTTTTGACCCATCATCATGAAGATCACAGCGGGAATGCTGCTGTAATAAAAGAGGCTGTTGATGCCAGGGTATACGGGCATCAGTTAACAGTAAAAAAAATGTCCGGCCCATTTAAAATCCTGCCTTATCAAAAATATATATGGGGCAAGGCAAAAGCTTTAAAAATGGAAATAATGCCTGACAAAATAGATACAATTCTTGGGGACATGGTTCCTCTCCATACACCAGGGCATTCCAAAGACCATACCACTTTTTTTCTGAAAAATGCAGGGATTGTCTTTTCAGGGGATCTTTACCTTGGGGATAAAATCAAATTTTTCCGTGCAGATGAAGATATGGGCACCCATATTCTATCTTTAAAAAAAATTTTAAAACTGGATTTTGATACCCTGCTGTGCAGTCACCATCCAAAACTTGAACATGGCAAAAAAAGGATAGAAAAGAAATTGGCCTTTTTAGAAGACTTATATGGCAGCACAATCCTGTTTTGGAACAAAGGATACCCGGAAAAAGAGATATTTAAAGCCCTAAAACTAAAGGAAGATTATTTTATTAAATATTTCTGTTTTGGAAATGTAAGCATGATCAATGGAGTAAAATCTGCTGTCCGCCATTATAACACCCGATCAAAAATAATCCCATAAAATCGTCTAAGAAAAAATACTGGATTAACTTTGCTTAGGTAATTAAAGCAAAAATTAGATTTCTGCCTTAAATTCTATTTTTTTGTCACCAAATGTTGACTCAATAACTTTATGTACTCCATGCCCTGGATTTGACTCATTAAATATTTTTACTAATTGATATTTAGATAAAATTTTCAGATCATTATTCAGACTTCCAGGGCTGCGGTGCATATCTGACATTAGCTCGGAAAATAAAACTTTTCTTTTTTTCCGTAAATATTTAATTATTTTTGTTCGTTCTGGTCTAAGAATCGCCATTAAATCAATAGGCTCTAACCAAATTATATTTTTTTTTGTTATTTTACGTCCTTCATCAATTTCTTTTGCTGTCTCTTTGGCAGAAGAAAAGAAATCAGACATTGATCCTGTTTTTAGTTCAATATTCATTTTATAAACTCCTTAATCTCTTTTTCAAAGCGATCAAGTAACTCTTGATAGCTTATAAAATCAGAGACTTCTGATATTTCACCCCAAGAATGCTTGTGATGGAAATTATGGGCATTGTCATATCCAAGAACACGGCCATTGTCGTTGGAAAACATGAGATGATTTATATACGCCATGCTGTATTTAACAATTTCTCCATTACTGTTTTCCCATGCTTCAATTTTAAGAATCCCACCACCTTTTTTAGGATTAATTGGAAATTGCTCTGATACAACTTTTGTAAATTTTGTTTTCTTTTTTCTTTTCATAAAATTATTTTAGCAGCTATGCAAATAATTATAAAGCTGATTTTCCATAGGTGTCAGGATAGATGTCACCTCAAATAAAAATCAAAAGTTGGGCATAGAGGTGAAATTAATGGGATACACTACCAAAAGTGTCAACTGCCAAATGAAAGGGATCAGATTTGGCACCTCCCGTCTTGACAGAAAATTAGAGCAATGAGATAAAATGAGCTTGGTTTTAACTTCGCCCACTATTAGTCATTTTACAAAATGACAAATGAAATCTGCTAAAATATCAATGCGTTGATATTGACCTATCAAAATTTACAGGCCTTCTGGGCGAAGTTAAAACCAAGCCCGATAAAATTGAGGGTGGGGTCAGGCTTTCGTTATTGTCATTATCTTGACTTTTTTGGTTAATTATCTTCAAGGTTTGATAACGACACAAATCAATTATGAATTATGAATTATCAATTATGAATTATCAATTATGAATTATCAATTATGAATTATCAATTATGAATTATCAATTAT
>JAYEHB010000511.1:0-4426 GCA_034659375.1 Thermodesulfobacteriota bacterium | reverse complement strand
TCAGAATCATGGATCTGTTGTTTACATCATTGTTGTACCAGTGGTTGACACCTCCGCCTCCTACAATGGTGGTTTTTTTCGATGCAACTCTTTCTGCTAAATTACGCACAGTATCAGCAGATATCCCTGCGGTTTTTGCTGCCCACTCAGGGGTCTTGTCCTTAATTGATTCTTTAAGTCTTGAAAATACAGTTTTTACTTTTACTTGTTCACCGTTTATAAGGTCAACACTCCACTCACCCTCCAGAGCAGGATTAATACCAAATTTCTGCAAATCAAGGGATTCCCGTGTATCGCCGCAGCATCCTGGTGCAATTTGCGGCTTATTGGAATTGTTGTCCATGACATAAAGTTTAAACGGACTTCCGCCATTGACAATATCATTTTCTCTTAAAAATTTTCCATCATTATTTTTTACAAGAAAAGGCATGTCAGTAAAGAGCTTTACATATTCTTTGTCATAGATCTTTTTGCTGATAATATGGTTTATTACGCCGTTGGTTAAAGCCGAGTCTGTTCCTGGTGTTACACTGATAAATTCATCTGCTATTCTTGCAGTTGCAGTAAAATCAGTACCAATGTAAACCAGATTTGTACCTCGGTATTTTGATTCTGTTACAAAATGAGCTGCTGCCATTCTTGTTTCAGCAAAATTTGAACCCCAGAAAATCAGCTCCTCAGCATTTGTCCAGTCCCATTCTTCAGACTCTTCTGTCTGGGTACCCCATGTAATAGGATCTCCTGGAGGAAGATCACAGTACCAATCATAAAAACTTAATGGACCCGATGCTCCAAGAACATTTGCCAGCCTGTAGCCGGCACCGGCAGATATATAATTATAAGCCGGTATGGGAGAGAAGAACACCAGAGAATCTGCGCCATCTTTTTCAATTATATCTCCGGTCTGTTTTGCAATACCTTTCATGGCGTCATCCCATGAAATTCTTTTAAACTTTCCTTCTCCTCTTTTGCCGACTCTTTTGTAGGGATGCCTGATCCGTGCAGGTCCGTGGATATACTTGACAAAGGAAGCACCGCGCTGACATCCCCTTGGATTATATGCACCTTTTGCAGCAGGATCATAAACATCATAGTCAGAAGCCTGAACAAGTCCTGTTACCATGTTTCCTTTGACATAAGCATCCCATCCGCATGCCTGGGTACAGTTCCCGGCACAGGTTGACCTCACAGTTCTGTCATAAGCAACCATGCCGGCATACATGTTTTTTGTTCTTTTTCTCAGATATCTGAATTCACCATGCAGGAGAGGAATTGCCCCCAGAACTGAAACCGATGCAGCTCCTGCTCCTATTAATTTCAGAAAATCCCTCCTTTTTACCTCTTCCATATTTCCCCCCTCCTTTCTGTTATCCGATGTTCAAGTTTTTAAGTAGTGCTTGAACGGGTTTTTGGTCAGCTTCTAAGTAGTCATTTGCGGTTGCAAGGTTCTATTGCAGAGTTTACCGCGGGTGACAATTACAGCCGGTCAAAAAACCTGGGCATTAAGTGTGAACAATTAACAAATTCATAAATCCCAAAGATAAAAATATTAAGGTATTTAAACTCCGGAATTTGAATTTTCTCCTGTCCTGAAGAGACATATCACATTATAATGTAAGGATGGTGTTAAAGTTGTAACAGGAATGATACATGCTTTATGCAGGCAGGGTAAATAATAAAGTGGTTGACATGCCTTCTATACTTTCAGCCCATATCCTGCCGTTGTGGGCTTCTATGATTGCTCTGGAAATAGCAAGTCCAAGCCCTGTGCCCTGTGTGGCACTGTTTCTGCCCGACGGCACAGTGGAAAATTTATCAAAGATTGTTTCAATATTTTCTGCTTTAATTCCTATCCCCTGATTCTGGACAGACAGTGTTGCCCATCCGGGCTTTTGATGGAGTGTTACAATAATTTTTGTGCCTGAATCTGAATACTTAATTGCATTATCCATAATATTGACAATTACCTGTTCTATGCGCTCAAAATCGATGTTAATAAAAATATCGCCGCTTGCTTCAAAAACAACATCAAGGTTTTTATCTGCTGCAAGGGTGCTTGTAATCTCAATCATTTCCTGAACAAGAAGTGTGAGGTTTTCTTCGGCAAAATCCCATTCTATTTTGCCGGCCTCAAGTTTGGTAAAATCAAAAAGATCTGAAACAAGACGGGAAAGTCTTGTTATATTCTTTTCAATTATCTCAATATAGCTGCGGTTGTCCTCTTGTTTCAGGGTTCTGGAAAGATAATTTGTGCCCCCTGTTATTACCGTGATGGGGGATCTCAGTTCATGGGACATGTTGGCAAGAAAATCCGATTTCAATTTATCAAGGGCTTTCAGGTCATCATTTGCCCTGGCAAGCTTTTCAGTTGCCTGCTCAACCCTTTTTTCGAGAAGTTCTCTTCCCTCAATAATTTTTTGTGCCATCTCATTAAAACTGTTTCCCATTCTCTCTAATTCATCGCCTGTATTTATAGCGGCTCTGGCGTTGAGATTTCCACTACTGATCTCTTTTGTTTTTTCTTCAAGCTCCACAAGGGGCTTGATTATCATCCTGCGCATAAGAAAAAAGAGGATAAGGACTGTCACAAAAGAGATGGTTAAACCTGCTGCGGCAAGTAAAATGCAGTTCTTTTTAAGGTATGCATGCAATTTTTTTAAGGGAATGGTTACGCTCAAACCTCCCATTATATTATTGTGGGAAATTGTTTTTTTGTCGTGGCATTTAAGACACCCCTGCGTCATATAAAGAGGTGTCACATATTTAAGACTGTTTTCATCAAATTGGTAAGCCTCTGATTTTCCCTTATGGATAAAGCCTGTTAAGGCTGTTTTTTCAAAATCACTGGCAGTATTGGCAGGATTCATGGGATACAGGCTGGAGATTTTGAAACTGTACAGCTTTTCTACTGAGGAATAAAGGGAGAGTTTTTTTGTTACCATGGATGGGGTGAACCGCTGAAAAATTCCCTGCTCTGTTTTTATCCTTTCATCATAAAAACAGGATATATTTTCTGCACCCCTGCTTTTTCTTGGAACCAGTACCCAGCCACCACAATCAGTGACCCACTGCCGGGTTAGAATCACCTGCCTTGATATGATCCTTGCCTTGTCAAGGGATTCTTCCTTTGCCTGCTTGATTACCTGAATTTCCAGCCAGGAAAACACAAGTCCAATAATCGGAACAACAATAATAATAATGCTTAATAAAAATTTTTGTTGAAGAGAGAGGTTCTTTTTTAACATTTTTTCCCTATAACCGCAAATGACGGTTGGCATAAGTTTTGCTTCAACACCGAATAAATGGGGTCAATAAATGCAATAAATGGGGTCAATAAATGGGGTCCAATAAATGGGGTCAGAGTAAAATTAAATATGGTTACGTCCATGCCTGCATGGCTGGGGAATGTTGACCCATCATGGTCCAGCCACCCAATCATGCCTTGGGAAACCCCTCTGATTTGTATATACCCCATTCAAAATATATCTTGATTTTTAATTTTAATTTAAGCCCAATTATCTAATTTCAATTATCTAATTTTACTCTGACCCCAATTATCAGTAGCAATAATACAGCTATCATGTATGAATCAGGCAACCATATTGGCATCTATTAGATTTTCATATGGGATTCCCATTCCATGATGCAAATTAACAACTTGTTTCATTGAAAGAGTTCGCTTCCGGTTAAGAACATCACTGACTCTGCTTTTCGGGCCAAGAAACTGTTCTAAATCCTTTCTCGACAGAGCCATTTGCTCCATGCAAAAAAGAATTGCATTAACCGGATCAGAAGGTGGCATGGGGTAATGTTTTTCTTCATAGACCTCCACAAGTGTCAACAATACATCCAGTTCATCACCATTCGGTGTATCAAATTCTGATCCCCAGAGTGCTTCGATGTGCTTAAGACTTTGATTGTAAGTCTGCTCGTCTCGAATTGGTTTAATCATCATAATTACTGAACCTCCTTGACATTTATAGCGTCATATTCTTTATGAGTACCGACAAACTTGATATACATTGCCTGCCTGGGATAATCCATCGCACATACTATGCGGTAATTGTTCCCCTTAACATTAAATATTACACGGTGATTGCTAACAAAAGAAGCATGCCGAAAGGTGTTCTTAACATCCTGCGGACTTGACCAGTTTTTCTTGGCACAGAAATGGTACCATTCATTCAGGTACGACTATGACTTCTCATTTCCTGATTTTTCCCAATATTGTCTGAGTCGATTTTTCGCTATGATTCTCATGTAAATATTATAGTGTTACCAATTGGGTAACGCAAGTAAAGGGGGGAGCAAGTAATGCTTTTTTTACAAGTTTTAATAAATTTGAAATTCTACCAGAGTAATTAGAGTGTAATTTGTAGCAATTTATTTTATCAAGGAAATTTGGTGGAGGCGGCGGGAATTGAAC
>JAYEHB010000510.1:0-4446 GCA_034659375.1 Thermodesulfobacteriota bacterium | reverse complement strand
AAGAGCATTGGTTACCATTTTTCTGGCATCTCCTGGTGAATGACCAAGCTGCCCCACCAGAACAGCAATAACCTGGTCAGAAAAAAGAGCAGAAGAGTCAGCTTTTTTCTCAGGTTCTGCAGCAGAATTCTCTTCATTAGTATGAAACAACCCGCCTGTTTTTCCATGTAAGGCTGCAATGATCTTTTGTGCAGTCCTTTTGCCAATTCCTTTTAAGGTTGACAAAAAAGCAACATCCTTATTCTCAATTGCCATGGCAATGTCAGAAACCGACTTTTCCATGGCCTTAACAGCTTTTAAAGGGCCAATGGCATCCACGGAAATAAAAAGTTGAAAAAACTCTTTTTCAACTTCTGTATTAAAACCTATCAAGACCGGCTTTGGCTGTCTTTCAGTCTGGTGAAAATAGATATAAAAAAAGACTTGTTCGTCAGCAGGAACCAGCCTGATCTTTTCACTGACAATATTGGGCAGAAGAACATTATACCCCACATCACCGGCAAGAAGAAGAATTCCATCCCCTTCAGCCTTTATTATATTTCCTTTAAGATATCCTATCATAACGTCCTGTTAACAGCAATAACACAGCAAAACCTGCCCTGGTGTAAACCATACAAATCTATCTCCTGAAGCAGCGGTAATATCCGGCCAGGGCCAGAGCCAGAGCATCAGAAGCATGAAACGGCCTGATTTTATCCTGGTGATTTAATAAATTTCTAACCGATCTCTCCACTTGATATTTATCAGCACCTCCTGAGCCTGAAACAAGTTTTTTTGCTTCACGCACGGAAATCTCCTCTACCCTTGCTCCTGCCTTAAATGCAGCAACAAGAAGAACTCCTGAAACTTTTCCAAGAAGAATACCTGAACCAGGAAATTTTTCAATGGTAAAAATATCTTCAATAACCACCAGCTCAGGCTTCTGGCTGACAAGAAAATCCATTACCTTTGAATAGATGTGGTGAAGTCTTGCAGGAACAGTCTCTTTTTTATCAGTCTCTATACTGCCAAATGAATATCCTGCAATGGTTAAACCATCACCATGAACAACACCTATACCTGTACCTGCAAGACCAGGATCTATCCCCACAACCTTAACCATTGTGCAGTGCGGGCAGCCATGAACAACCAGAACATACTAACATACTTGAAAATTGCACATTTTTTGATAGTTTACTGTACATGGATAATTTTCGTTTAACCACTATTTAAGTTTTTCCCTGGCAATATCTGCCTCATTGGATTTTGGAAATTTTTTAATAAGCTCTTTTAATATCAGTCTTGAGTTGGCTTTTTCACCAAGATTTGCAAATGCATACCCCTGTTTCAGCAGAGCAGCAGGAACTTTATTCCCCCCGGGATATTTTTCAATCACCTTTTGATATTCAAGAATAGCTTTTTCATACCATTTATCCCTGTAATAACTTTCAGCTATCCAGAACCTTGCATTATCAGCATTCTCAGAATCAGGAAAAAGAGATAAAAATTCATTAAATTCCCTGCGGGCATTATCGTTTTTGCCCTGATCCAAAAATTCTTTTGCATGTTTATACAGACCCTGCTCAGACTTATCAGGTCCGCTGCCATCCTGCTCGTCTTTATCTCCACCAGATAAAGAGCCGGATGGTTCAAAACCCATATAATTTTCAAGCCTTATCAATCGCTGATAATTTTTTGAAACTGCATTGTCAATTCTCTTAAAACTCTTTTTTTCGTCCTGAATAGCGGTCTCACCGTATTGTGACAACCTGTGTTCCGACTCCTCAATGCTGCCTGTTAAAATACGCATTTCATTTTTAAGTTTATCAATGTCACTCTTAATATCAGCATATTTTTCCCTGGAAGATGTTCCTTTTACTTTAAGATCTTTTTCAAGCTCAGCAAACGCACTACCTAACTTTTTATAATACTCTTTCTCTTTTTTAATATGCCTTGCATTCTCCATTTCAAGAGATGCAACCCTGTTTTCAAGAGCAATAAAATCAGTTGAAGTAACGCATCCTGAAAGCTGCAGAATCATACAAATCGAAAAAAATAAAAAAATAATCTGTTTCATAAAAAAACACTCCCGCTTTAACTATAAATTGCCATGTAACCGGCATACCCTAAAGGGCAGAAACTGGCCGGAGCATGGTCATTCTCATCGGCCACAACAAATTTAGAAAGTCTATCATTGCAGTCGTTTGGATGGACTTTCATGTAACCGGCATGGCCGGAGCATGGTCATCTGATCCCCGGCCGTTATGCTGAGAAGATAGTTATTCAATTCTAAAATGGACACGCCTGTTTTTAGCCCATGCTGCAGCATTATGACCCATATCAAGAGGACGTTCTTCACCATAGCTGATGGTGCTTAAACGTGAAGCTGAAACCCCGATATCCAAAAGATATTTTTTAGCTGCCAGGGAACGTCT
The DNA here is from genome assembly GCA_034659375.1 of Thermodesulfobacteriota bacterium. Classification (GTDB taxonomy): domain Bacteria; phylum Desulfobacterota; class Desulfobacteria; order Desulfobacterales; family Desulfobacteraceae; genus DATFJZ01. The sequence goes on along the minus strand of JAYEHB010000510.1, from coordinate 2,032 downwards.
CTCACCCAGAGCAAGATTGTATTCAGTTAATCCACGCTCATCACAATGACCTTCAACAACAACAGTCACACCTGCATTATCTCCAAGCCATGCTGCCTTGTCCTTTAACAACGTCCTTGCAGTAAATGTAAGTTCTGCACTGTCATAGTCAAAATGAACATCCTGATTTTGAAACATTTTCTTTGCTGCAGCCTTTTTGTTTACTGCGGCCTCTTTTATTGCATCTTCTCTGAGACGTTGTTCTTCAATTGCTTTTTGTCTTGCAATCTCCGAGGCTTCAGCTTGAGCTTGAGCTTCAGCCTCAGCTGCTGCCTGGGCAGCATCATCTGTTTCAACCGATACTGTTGCAGGCTCAGAAACAATACTCTTTTTTGCACACGAAACTGTTAAGACAAGACCTGCAACCAAAAGAACCATTACCAAATTCACCAAAATTCTTGTTTTCATACATCCTCCTTTTAAAATAAAATTAAATATTACCGGCATGGCCGGAGCATGATCATTCTCATCGACCACAATAAATTTAGAAAATATAGGATTACAGTCGTTTAAACAAACTTTCCTATAGCCTTCAATTATTAACATTTTCCCTGGACCATTCAGGATCAGTCTGGGCCCCTTCAAGCTTTAGAAGACGTCTCTGTTGCCCCCCTGCAGCGGTCATTACGTAAATCCTTGGAACCCCTTCACGTGTGGATGTAAAAGTTACAAGGCTGCCGTCGGGAGACCATGCAGGATCTTCATTATCTCCGGCATCTTTTGTGAGCTGAACCAGACCCTTGCCATTTGTTGCAATAACATATATATCTATCTGCCCGCCTGCAACAGCAACAAAGGCCAGCCTGTCACCATCCGGTGACCATGAGGGAGATGTATTATAGCGTCCCTCAAAGGTAAGACGTTGAACCCTGCCGTCGGCAAGATCCTTAATATAGATCTGGGGGGTTCCAGACCTTTTTGAAACAAATGCCATCTTTTTACCATCCGGCGAAAACTCAGGAGATATATCTATCCCCCAGTTCCTTGTTATCCTTTTAATAATTTTCCCTTTCCCGGTCAATAAATAAATTTCCTGGTCCCCGGAAAAACTTAAACAGGCAGCAAGGGCAAGCTGACCAGGAACCCAGTCAGGTGTAATATTCATGCCTTTTAGAGCCACAGTATAACCCTGCTTCTGTTTTAAATTTTTTATATAAATATCAGGATTTCCGTTTACATAGGAAGTATATGCAAGCCACTCTCCATTGGAAGACCATGAAGGAGAAAGAGTAATACTTTTAAGGTGTGTCTCCTGTTTTACCCCATACCCGTCAAAATCACAGGTAAAAAGCTCTTTATTTCCTTTAACTGTTGAAACAAAAACAATTTTACTGCTGAATATCCCCCGTTTTCCAGTTAAAAGGTATGACACTTCACCACAAAAACGGTGTACCATCTTCCTTAAATCTGATTTATGACCTGTATAGACCTTGCCAACCAGCAATTTTTCTTTAAATGTATCAAAAAGCCTTAATTTCAACCTGACACTGTTTTTTTGCTCAACTATCCCGCCGGTTATCAGAAGTTCTGCTCCAATGGATGTCCAGTTTTTAAAATTTATCTCTGCCTTTGATATTCCTGTCCTGGCAGGGCTCTCTAAAAAAGCACCTCTCGCCATAATGTTGATATAACCTGTAAAAGCAAGGGCATTGGCAATAAGATCCCTGGCCTTTCTGCCATGGTCAGCTTCATTGCCATGATCAGTTATCTTCTTAAAATCAGGAACAGCCAGGGGAATTTGTCTTATAAATGGATTATTGATGTTGATGTAGGTATAGTCTGCACAAAATGCACTGCAGGAAAAAAAGACCGCCATCACAATCAAAAAAAACAAAATTTTTAATTTTTTTTGTATCATTTGAATACTTAACTCTTCATAATTCATAATTCATAATTCATAATTCACAATTCACAATTCACAATTCATTTGAGTGTAACCAAAATGGTGCATAAAACCAAATTTAAAAAAAGCTAACCATTGATGCCAGTACGG